>JANMWH010000366.1:0-42193 GCA_031393945.1 Polaromonas sp.
ATTTTGAGATGCCTTGACGCGCGCTGTAACCTGCAATTTGGTCTTCAATGTCTGTGGGCAGGCGAAGTGAAATAGGCATGAGATGCTCCTGTGAGATACATTTTCAATATTGTATCTCTTTTCGACCTGCGCCATGATGGCTATGAGCCTGATAATTCAGACCATGAACACACCCATCGTTCCAGCCAAACCCACCGCTGTCCGCGTCCCCAAACCCACCAACCCCGACGGTACGCCTTTGACGATTCGGCTGAACAAACGCATGGCTGAGCTGGGGCTTTGCTCGCGGCGCGAAGCAGACGCGTGGATTGAGCAAGGCTGGGTGCGCGTTAATGGGCAACCTGCGGTGATGGGCCAGCCCGTGGCTGTAAACGCGCGCATTGAGATTGACCGCGCGGCTGAGCAGCAGCAAAAGCAGCAGGTCACGATTCTCATCAACAAACCTGTGGGCTACGTCAGTGGCCAGGCTGAAGATGGGCACGAGCCGGCGGTGGCACTGGTTCAGCCGGGCAACCGCTGGGGTGAATGCAACAGCCGCATGCGTTGGGGCTTTGACCAATTGCGCGGGCTGGCACCGGCCGGGCGGCTGGACATTGATTCGATTGGCTTGTTAGTGCTCACTCAGGACGGACGCGTTGCGCGCCAATTGATTGGTGAAGATTCTGAGATTGAAAAAGAATACCTGGTGCGGGTCAGTTTGGACAATTTGCATGGCCAAAACAACAATGTGCAAGCGTTGTTTGACCCGGAAAAGCTCAAACTGTTGTGCCACGGCCTGAGCCTGGACGGCCAGCCGCTGAAGGTGGCGCAGGTCAGCTGGCAAAACCCGGAGCAACTGCGCT
This sequence comes from Polaromonas sp., assembly GCA_031393945.1. GTDB lineage: Bacteria > Pseudomonadota > Gammaproteobacteria > Burkholderiales > Burkholderiaceae_C > Polaromonas. Next base: position 843 of record JANMWH010000366.1, read on the forward strand.
TTGTGCTGCGGGAAGGCAAAAAACGGCAAATCAGGCGCATGTGCGAACAGGTCGGTCTGTACGTGACGGGCTTGAAGCGGGTGCGGATTGGCCGCGTCAATTTGGGGCACTTGCCGGTAGGTCAGTGGCGGTATTTGATGCCGCATGAGAGTTTTTAGTCCTTGGTGGGTTTTTTAGGGCATTTATGGCCTGTAGCCCAATGAAATCGGGCGCAACCAGCTATTAAAATGATAGTATCTTGATGGCGATGTTCGGCTGTCAACATCACGCACTCCAGAAAGAAAAAGCTTACTCAATGTTGAACGCCAGAGCGGTATTTGCGTTGTTGATGGTGCTGATCGCGTTGCCTGTCGTTAGCGCATGGGCGATCTATCGACTGTACAAATCTGAGCGATTAAAAACGCGTGATCAGCGCCTGCGGGATTTGAGTCGGTTTGGCGTTTTGGTTGTCGCGTGGTTTGTGTTCACTTTCGCGCTGGAGGCAGCATTGCGCACGGTATCAGGAGCTGATTTGGTGTCTGCTGGCGGTTTGCCGGGAATCGTGCTTTTGGCGGCACTAAGCCTGCTTTGGTTTGAACCCCGCACGCGCACCAAAGCAATTGCAGTGATTTGCGCTTTGCTGGCGGCAGTGATTGTTCATGCCGCGCTTAATTTGGTGAATTAATAGTGCCATTTAATGCTGTAGCCCTTATTTTATGGGCGTTAACAGCTATTAAATTAATAGTAATGGACCGGATACTCATCCAGCCGGCCCGCAAATGGTCACAATCAACTGATGGCTAAACCCACATTGCCCACATTGCCCACACTGGGCAAGCAGCTCAGCAAGTTGCCCACTTACCTGCATGTGTCAGACCTTCAGGGCCTGAGCCAGCTCGCCACGCAGGGCGTGCTGGGCGTAGCGGGGCTGGCTGAAAGCGTGCATGGGAATGTGTACAAAGCGGTGGCTGCGCCGTTTGGGCTGCTGGGGTCTCGGTTTATAGACGCCGCGCCTGGGGCCAGCGGCGTGAAGCCGACGGGCATCACCGGGCTGGTTTACGGCAGCGTCAGGGGCATCACGCGGCTGGCGGGCGGCACGGTCAATGCGGCGATTGTCAAAGCCGCTCCGCTGCTAAATGACTTTATAAGCCAGCGCTTTGGCGCACCTGCCTCGTCACCCGAGCGTGAAGCCGTGCTGTCAGCCATCAATGGCGTGCTGGGCGACCAGCTGCTGGCCACGGCCAACCCGCTGAACATCAAGATGAGCTTGCGTCATGAAGGCAAATCGTTCGTGCTGGACAAAGCCTCGCTGGCGCAGCGTCTGCCTCAATTTCCCAATCCAGCCACGGGCAAGCTGCTGGTGGTCTTGCACGGCCTGTGCATGAATGATTGGCAGTGGACTTCAAGTGGATACAACCACGCGCAAATTTTGGCTAACGAACTCGGCTACACCCCGGTTTACCTGCACTACAACACGGGGCTGCACACGTCCATCAATGGCGAGCAGTTTGCAGGTTTGCTTGAGCAACTGCTACAAGCCTGGCCACAGCCCGTTGAAGAACTCACTTTGCTGGCGCACAGTATGGGCGGGCTGGTCAGCCGCAGCGCTTGCCATGTGGCCGAACAGTCAAGCATGGCCTGGCGCAGCAAGTTGAAAAATATCGTGTTTTTAGGCACACCGCACCACGGCGCACCGCTGGAGCGGGTCGGCAACTGGCTTGACACCACACTGGGCAGCAATGCAGTGACCAAACCCTTCGCTGCCATTGGCCAAATCCGCAGCAGCGGCATCACAGATTTGCGCTACGGCCACGTGCTGGAATCCAGCTGGCTGGGCAAAGATCGCTTTGTGCGTTCACCGGATTCACGCGAGCCGCTGCCGTTACCGCAAGGCGTGAATTGCTTTACGGTAGCGGCCACGACATCGCTTGAGGCAAGCCCTGTGAGAGATGCACTGATCGGCGACGGCTTGGTGCCATTGCGCAGCGCCCTTGGGCAACATGATGAGCCGAATCACTGCCTGAACTTTGCTGCGGAAAACCAGTGGATCGCTTATGGCGTCCAACACGTGGCTTTGCTTAAAAACCCGGCAGTGGCGGCGCAGGTAAAGACCTGGCTGGGAGCTGCCAGCAGATTCTGACGCAGTCAGGCTGGCTCATTGGTTTGTCAGGCTGAGGTTAACAGGCCAATGCGTGCTGTACGTCGGCGTCAAGCTAGCGTTCCCGGTAAATTCAAAGTTGTGTTGCAAAAGAACTTCAAAGCGCCCCGCCTTTCTCGCACAAAGTCGATAGCCGCCCTCGGTCGCTTCAACCCGGACACCGGCGCTGCTGCCGCTGCTGGTGAGGTTCCAGTTCGCCACTTGCTGGTGGGTCAGTCGCAGGTCCATGCAGAAGCCCTTGCCCAAAGTGGAAATCAGCACCATGCGCTGCAGTGCGGAAACGAGTGAATTCGACGGACCAAATGACTCAAGCACTTCCGGATGTGTGTTTTCCAGAACGCGCAAAACTGACGGAATCACGATGGCAAAAGTCAAGGCAGCATCGACTGAGTTGGATTTGCCAGCCGGCTGCAAGGTTTCGCCAGCCCGCGCTAAGGGCGGTAATGCGAGCAGGCAAACGTTTGCAGCAAACAATAAAAGTACAAGCCGAGTAAGCCGCCTTGCCGTGCTCCTTCCCTTCCCACAGACTTTTGGGTTGACATACATAAGGCTTGCAGGTGAGGCTTGCATTGCAGCGGTGAGGTATTTTTTTGTTCGGATCCTTAATAGTAGTTAAATTGATAAAAATAGTAAATATATCAATTAATTAAATTTCTATTATTTTTATCATTAAATCAAAAATTAACAAATTAATTAGCACTTTCATCTTATTTTTTTTCCCCAACTGAGTGCACGCTCAGTCAAGCAGCCTCGCAAAGGCAGTTTTAGCGCTCACGCTGGACGGCAAAGTCTTGGACGGTGACTGTGCGTACCGTGACATCAACCGACATTGGCTCCCGCAGAAGCGGGCTCCAAGGTAGGGGCACATTGTCGGCAGAAATCTCGATCAGGTGGGTTTTTGCAGCAACATAGGCAAATGTATAGCGGCCTTGTGCGTCTGTGCGCGTTACATACCGTCGGTCAAGCGTAACGGTGACTCCGGGAACGCCGACCTCAGAGGCATCACGCCTGCCGTTGTTATCAGTGTCAAAAAACACCGTTCCCGTGATATCGCCCGCACCTTCACCAACGACACCGCCTATAGGCCTGATACTTGAGCCGGCACGACCCTCGTAGCGCAGTGTCAGCAGCAGGCTGCGAAACGGCGGGGTCACCACGGCTGGCGGTAGCAAAGCAGTTGTGAGCGCTGATGCAAGCAAATTTGTCTGTGCTTGTTGGCCGCGTGACTCGGCATATCGAAGTGCTGTGCTCCAGCCCGGCGAAAACTGCCATGAAAGCGCTACGTTCGCGTCGATGGCGCTGGTGCCGTCGCTTCGCTGGGAGCCGCGCAATGAGCCGTCCAGCAACAAGCCACTGGCAGGCGACAAACTGCCCAAAAGCCCCCAAGTCCAACCCTGAACTGGTGCTACCAAATTGCCGGTTGTTCGCTCCCACACAAGTGATGCTGAGAGTGTGGACGGCGCACTCAGGTTCAGTGATTGTTCGCCACCAAAACGCACCGTGCGCCGCTCGTTAAAGTTGGCCACTTCACTTAGCAATTGAGTTTGCCCAATCGCATTTTGTTGATTCCAGTTGAAATTGACCGAGCTGGCAGGATTGTTCAGCATGCGCAGGTTGATGGTGGTGTTCAGCGTGTTGCGGCTATTTATTCGGTAAAGGACATTGCCGCTAAAAAATGCACTCGCAGCGTTGCTATGGGTGACTGCGTTGCTGAGCTCGCCGGTGCCGCTAAATTGCCATTGCCGGGTGGCGGTGTCTGCCCGCCAGTAAATGCCTTGCAGATTCGATGCAAGCAGCGCTTCGCCCCAGCGAAGCAAGGGGTCAAAGCGAAACACCCCGGCGGTTTGACGCCATTGATCCGTTCGCCATTGGGCATCTGCCCACACCCCGCTGGCCTGACCACCATCTGCTTGGGTGCTGTGTAAAAAATTGCTTTGAAGTCGAAAACCACCGATGCGTTCCGAGGGCTCTTGTGTAGACGGCCCACGCTTGGTGTCGTCAGCCCAAGGCAAGCGACCTTCAAACGATGCTGCCGCGTAAATGCCTTGGGTGTTTTGCTTGCCGCCCACTTGGAGATCGGTTGCGGATTGGCGCACATCAATGAATTGAACGGCTGCGTAAGTCCGGTCTGCGCTCGCCGGCTGACCGTTTAAGCGCAGCTGCACGCCTGCCGAAGCTACCTGAGCGCCAGTTGGCCTGAAGCCGCTGAGATCAAAGCCGGCGAATGCGCCGACTTCACCCATTGATGCGTTGAGATCCACAGCGTCGCCCAGCGACCATTGCCCTGCTGCGCCGCGAATAGGCGTGATTGGCAGGCTGGTGCGTGACAAGCCTCGTGATAACGGCACACCTGTTGCGCCGACGTTGCCGATGCTGTGGTTCGCGACCCAGCCCCCGTTTAAAGCCAGCCCACGCTGGTCAATACGCCACGTGGTGCCTGCATTGCTGCGTGATACGTTGCCGGGCGCTGTTTCAACGGCACTTACGTTGTTGGCGTTAACTGAAAAAATGCCGTAGTCAGGCGTTTCGAGAAAACCGCTGATGGCAATTGAATTGTTTTGCGTGCGGCTCAAGCCGCTCTGCACCCCCGTGCCACCTTCAATACGCCAGCCGCGTGGCCAGCCACCTGCTTCAAACGTGTCAAGCTTGAGCTGCATTGCCTCGTTCTCAGCTGGCGTGGTGTCCATGACTCGGTCAACATAGCCGTTGGCAGTCGCAACAGGCTGGCTTGCTGATGGCAAATATTCCTGCGATTTCGCTGCGCTGCATATAAGCAGTGTGACGACACCCAGCAGCTTGGCGCTTATTGCCTGGGACGGGTGCCATGACCGCTGTCTTGGCACTCTCCTCGGCTTGCTCATTTTGAAAAGCGCAGGTCTACAAGTTGCGATTGACCACTACCCCATTCCAGCTTTCCTTTGACTGTTACTGGAAACTGCACCTCAACGGCGTTGTCCGGGTCGCCCGGACGCGTGGCGACCAGGGGTATGTCTGCCTGATTGCCCGGCAGAATTGGTAACGGCAGTGGTGCAAACTCTAGCGGCTTGCCCAGTGCATCAACGCCGGTCATAAAACCTTCCAAACGCCCGTGTGCTGAGCCGCTGTTTTTGACTTTGAACACCGCCGATGGTTTGCCATTAATAGTCTGCACTACGCCCCCAAGCAGTTCAATTTTAGGTGCTACATCGCCAACAGCTACATACACGATGACGCCAAAACGGCCGCTGTAAGGTATGGCCAAAGAGCCGGTTTTAGCGGTCTGGTCTTCGCCTTCAATCAATATGGCGAAGCGACATTCAACAGGCGGTGTGCCAGGTGGAGGTGACACTTCAAAGCGAAACCGGTAAGGGCGGTTGGCGGGTACTACAAGCTGAAGCCTTTCAAGCACGACCCAAGGCCTGCAACTTTGCGGCGTGAGTTCGTCCTGAAAAATGACCGAGCCATCGTTTGCCAGACTCCAGTCAGCGGTTTTGATTTTGAAACTGCTGGCCTGATTAGCTGCGTTGGTAATTTCGATGATTTGGCGACTTTTTTCTGCCGGTTTAACTTCAAGCTCAAACCTCGGAGGCGAAACGGAAACCGCAAAACCAGCGGCTTGAGTGGCGCCCGTCGACATTTGGACGGCTATAACGGCGCAAACGCAAAGCTGGCGGTAAAAAGCGTTCATAGCAGCTCAATTTCAAAAGAAAATTGCAAAGACTGTGGCGCTGTCAGTTCTCGGCCGTCTGCAGCTAGTTGAAGTTGTAATGTTTCTAACAATGTGCCGTCAGCTATCAAGCCTTCAAACACGATGGCCCGTTGTCCCGACAGCACCGTTCCTGCAAGTAGCTTGCCCTGGGTGCGCCAAGTGGCGCGTACAACCGGCGCCAGCGGGGCTGGCGCAAGTGCCATGTACAAGCGCACTGGTTTGTTGAGCCACTGTTTTAAGTCAAGTCGCAAATTAACCTGAACCAGCCCTTCAGCGGTATTGTCGGCACCACGGCCCGGCACCAGCGCCCGCCAGCGCATAGGCGCAAGAGGCGTGCTGACAGTAGTGCCGCGGTCGTCCACACGAAATGTAGCGGCACTGCCAGCAAAACACGCGCCAAGGGCCAAAACCGCAAAAATCCAAGACACAACATATTTAACCAAACTTGGCTTCAAATTATGCGGCGGCAGCTGGCAAATAGCTTTCACGGAGCACTCAAGGTGTAAATCACCCGACCAGAAAACGTACCAGCAGGCACTGCGGCGCTGTTGGCGTAAACAAATGACAGGCAGCTTTCAAACCAGGTGTTTTGCGTAGCGGTGTAAAGAGTTTGAGTGGAACCATTAAATGTCCCGCTGGGAATGGTAGCTACCGGATCAGAGTTTCCCCCTGAAACCCACGAGATAGAACTAAAAGGAATAGCGTCGGCTCCGCTCGTGAGGTTGAACGGTGACGTACTGCTCAGAGTTGCTACGCTAGCGCCGCCAGGTCCTCTGAAAAAGCCACCTACGTAGACTTGGGTTGGCACTGAGCAAAAAACGAAATTGTCAAATGGACTGTTAGTGACTGTGCTGTCTGTGGTCATGGGGCGTGGCCCACCGCCTACATTCGCAGAGGGCACTGTTACCGCCACAGAATTGATGGTTGCATTGTTGGCAGGTGTTCCGCCGCCACTTACAGTACCGCCAGTAACAGTTCCGGCTCCGACTTGCAGATACAAAGAGCGCGTACCAGCAGCAATACCGACTACATAAGCATGAGCTGGTGAAGCTAGAAAGGAGGCCGTCAGCAGATAAGTGCTAAAAACGTAACCAATGCTTTTGAGGCGCATCAAATGCCTCCTGAAACTTTAAATCTGCCTGATAAGCTTTGCATCGCTGAACATTATCTAACTGACTACATTTTGTGAGTCGTCAAATAATGTGTCATTGTGTGTATTGATCTGAAATCAATGCCATGTTTATGGCATCGACGCAGTGTAAGTAATTCGGCCATTGTTGGTTACCGTTCCATAAGTGCCGGCAGGCAGTACCGCGCTGTTAGCGTAGCTGTATGTCCAGTTGGCAGTGCGGTTTGTGACCTTGGTGCCTGAGCTGACCGTCACGTTTGAGCCAGCGCCCAAGCCAGTCAAGGGAATAACTGGGCTGGGAAGAGTTGCAGCCTGGTCGCTAACAACGGTGATCTCAGACCATGGGATAACTTCTGTTGCAATACCGTTGGTTAACGCGCCTGTTGTGGTGGCTGTGAGCGCTACGATGCCGTTGTTACCCACCACACGCACTGGCACGACGTTACCGGTTATCACCGCAGCAGCAGCGCCAGAGCCAACTGCACCTGAATTGGTCGTGTAGTCGAACGTGACCTGATCGATCACGCCGTTTGCCGTCAGCGCCGTACCAGTCGCACCTGAGCCAACCGCCAAAAATAAAACACGTGGAATGATGACGCGAAAGTCCAGGCGTGCCGTTGCGTTTCCAGTCGTTACGGCTGTAGATTCTGCTTGTGCGGCGTGGGGCACGGCAAAAGCTGCGATCAGCGCGGTAATAAGGGCAAGTTTTTTCATCTTCAACTTTCTATAAATATGCAGAAGAATAAGTCCGCATGGCTTGTGTGTAAGTAAACGTATGTTAGCTTTTGTTGGTTGACCACGCAACGGAAATATTTCACAGAATCAATGAGTTGGCGTAAATTCTTAAGGTAGTGCGGCATTTGTCACATTATTGACACCCGCCAGAATGACAAGCGGTTCTTTGCGGCGATAAACGGTCACTTGCTCTTGAATTTGTGTTGCTTTAGCTGCACGTAAAATGAGGCAAAACGTTTGCACGGGCCGGCTCAGGCCGCGATTTAATTCAAAGAACCATCTTTTCCTTTATGACCAAAACCAATGACTCGCAAACCATGGCCTTTCAGGCCGAAGTCGCCCAGCTGCTCAAGCTGGTCACGCACTCGCTGTATTCGAATCCTGAAATTTTCTTGCGCGAGCTGGTGTCGAATGCGTCTGATGCGTGCGACAAGCTGCGTTTTGAGTCGCTCAACAACGCGGCGCTGCTGGAGTCTGACCCCGATTTAAAAGTGCGCCTCAGCTTTGACAAAGACGCCAAAACATTGAGCATCACCGACAACGGCATTGGCTTGTCTGAACAAGAAGCGATTGACAACCTGGGCACGATTGCCAAAAGCGGCACGCGCGATTTTGTTGCCAACATGACAGGCGACCAGAAAAACGATTCACAGCTGATTGGTCAGTTTGGTGTGGGGTTTTACTCGGGCTTTATCGTGGCCGACCGCATCACGGTTGAAAGCCGCCGTGCTGGCTTGCCTGTAGGTGAGGGCGTGCGCTGGGCCAGTGAGGGCACGGGTGAGTTTGAAGTGGCGCAGATTGAACGCGCCGAACGTGGCACATCGATCACTTTGCATCTGAAAGACGACGCGCAAGACTATTTAAATGCCTACAAGCTCAAAGGCGTGATCAATAAATATTCTGACCATATTTCGCTGCCCATCCTGATGGAAAAAGAAGAGTGGAAAGACGGCGAACTGATCTCTGCCACCGATCCCGAAGGCGGACGCCAGCCCGGCGGCATGGCTAAAACCGGCGAATGGGAAACCGTTAATCAAGCAGCAGCGCTGTGGACGCGAGCCAAAAAAGACATCACGCCCGAGCAGTACGATGAGTTTTACAAACAGATCAGCTACGACCAGCAAGCCCCGCTGGCAAGCACCCACAACCGGGTTGAAGGCGCGACCGAATACACGCAGCTGCTTTACATCCCGAGCAAAGCGCCGATGGATATGTTCAACCGCGACAAGGCAGCAGGCGTCAAGCTGTATGTCAAGCGCGTCTTCATCATGGATGATGCGCAGGCATTGATGCCGGTATATTTGCGCTTCGTCAAAGGCGTGGTCGACTCTGCCGATTTGCCGCTGAATGTGTCGCGTGAGTTGCTGCAAGAAAGCCGCGCCGTGAAAGCCATTCGTGAAGGTTGCACCAAGCGGGTGCTGGGCATGATCGAAGACATGGCCAAGCACAACGTTCTGCCTGCGCCATCAAGCGATGGGGTGACCGATGTGGTGAGCGGTGAAGACAAAGCACAAGTCGGCAAGTTCGACACCTTCTACGCCGAGTTTGGCGCGGTACTCAAAGAAGGCTTGGGTGAAGACTTTGCCAATCGTGACCGCATCGCCAAGCTATTGCGTTTTGCCTCGAGCACGACTGACACCGCAACCGTCAGTTTTGCCGACTACAAAGCGCGTATGAAAGACGGCCAGGATGCGATTTATTACATCACCGCTGATACGCTGGCCGCCGCCAAAAGCAGCCCGCAGCTGGAGATCTTCCGCAAAAAAGGCATTGAAGTGCTGCTAATGGCCGACCGCGTTGACGAGTGGGCGCTGAATTACCTGCACGAGTTTGACGGCACGCCGCTTCAGTCGGTTGCCAAGGGCGCGGTTGACCTGGGCAAGCTGCAAGATGAAGACGAAAAGAAGGCCGCCGAGCTCGCGCAAACCGAGTTCAAGCCTACGCTGGACAAATTGAAAGAAGCACTAAAAGACAAAGCCGGCGACGTGCGCGCCACTAGCCGCCTTGTCGATTCACCAGCGTGTTTGGTGGTGCAAGACGGCGACATGTCGACCCAACTCGCCCGCATGTTGAAACAGGCTGGGCAAGCAGTACCAGAGGTCAAGCCAATTCTGGAAGTCAATGCCGAGCACCCATTGGTCAAAAAGCTGGTGGACTCAAGTAATTTTGACGACCTGGCCCACATCATTTTCGACCAAGCCTTGCTGGCTGAAGGCGGCATGCCTGTCGACCCTGCGGCTTATGTCAAGCGGGTAAATGCGCTGCTGGAAAAAGCCTGAATTACTGGCTCTGCGGCGGCTGGTTTATTTGACCAGCGGCGGCATGTCCAGCGTCATTAACGCCGGGCCGTTCGGCGTGGCTGACAGCGTCACCTGGCGCGCCGTTGCTGACTGCAAAATCAAGCCGTCTTCTATGGCGGTGCCTACGCGAAAAGCCCTTGCCGGTTTGTCGTCAATCACAATCAACGCAGCTTCTTTTCCCAGCGCGCCAGACACCACACCTTTAAGAGAAAAGCGGTTGCTGGCGCTGACAGGTATTGCGGCTTGTGGCGCGGTGGCGCCGAGGATTCGTGCCAAGCCTGCTGGGTCTGCCAGCTCGACTTTGACCATGGCCGCCGCCGGCGCATTTTCGGGTCCTCGGCTCTTAGTCGTATGCAGCACCCAATAGGTGGCGCTGCCAGCGACCAACAGCCACGTGCAAAATGTGGCAACGTGTAAAACGAGTCGGCTCTCTGTGAGTCTTGGCATCGCCGCATTATGATGGAAGTCATCCCAATTATTCGCCTACGGCCTCTATGTTCATGACTTCTTTTAAGTTTTTTGTTGGTCGGCAGATTCAGCGCGGCTTTACCTTGATTGAACTGATGGTGGTGCTCGTCATCATCGGCGTGCTGGCCGCATTGATCGTGCCCAACGTGCTGGACCGTGCCGACGACGCGCGCGTCATGGCCGCCAAAACCGACGCCAACAATTTGATGCAAGCCCTCAAGCTGTACAAACTGGACAACCAGCGCTTACCAACTTCGGAGCAGGGCTTGGGCGCGCTGATCGCCAAGCCCACCACTGGGCCGATTCCCACCAACTGGAAGCCGTACCTTGAAAAGCTCCCGAATGACCCATGGAATCGGCCGTACCAATACCTGCTGCCGGGCGTCAAAGGCGAATTCGACGTGATGTCTTTTGGCGCGGACGGCGCTGCCGGCGGCGAAGGCAAAAACGCAGATGTGGGCACCTGGCAATAACCGCCGGGGGCGTGCACGCCTAAGGCGAGCCCGGCAAGCCGGGCAGGGCGGCTTCACCTTGCTGGAACTGCTGGTGGTAATCACTATCATTGCCGCCGCATCTACCGGCGTTGTGCTGGCACTGCGAGACGGCACGCAAACCGCACTCGAGCGTGATGCACAAAGGCTGGCAGTGTTGCTGGAGTCGGCCAGAGCTCAGTCACGCGCTACAGGGGTGGCGGTTCGATGGCAGCCCACAGCGGCAGGTTTTAGTTTTGATGGTGTGAATGCTGCGGCGCTGCCTACGCGGTGGTTATCGGCATCCACACGTACAGTGGGCACGCCCCGTTTGGTGCTGGGGCCGGAACCCATGATTGGCGCGCAGGCAGTCGAGTTGATTGACGCCAGTCAAGGGGCTGATGTCCAAACCAATCAGGCCAGCCAAGGCACTTCTGTGCTGATCGCCACAGACGGACTCAGGCCGTTTGCCGTGCAGCCCAAACGAGCTGCTGCTGGCGTTGCAGTCCCATGAAAAGCTGTGGTTTCACCCTGATTGAGGTGCTGGTGGCCTTGAGCATTGTGGCGGTGGCGCTGGCGGCCGGCACGCAGGCTATTGGAGCGTTGACAAACAACGGCGCGCGCCAGGCGGATTCGCTGCTGGCCCAGTTGTGCGCTGAAAACGAGCTGGTCAAAATACGTTTGTCGCGGCAGCTGCCGAGCGTGGGCGACAGCACCGTGGTTTGCGAGCAATCTGGTCGCGCGCTTCAGGTGACGATTGCGGTGCGGCCCACGCCTAATCCCTTGTTCAGGCGGGTCGATGCCAAGGTCAATGACAACGGCTCACCTATTTTGCAGCTGTCGACGGTGGTCACGCAGTACTGACATGGCAGCAGCGAACTGCACACATCGGTTGAGCGTTAAGCGTAGGCGAAACGTTGGCGGCTTTACTTTGATTGAGCTGCTGGTCGCGCTGTCGGTCATGGCATTGCTTGCGGTGTTGAGCTGGCGCTCTATTGACGGCATGACCCGTGCGCAAGCGGCAGTCAGCGCCCGCGCCGATGACGCCCTGATCCTGCAAGCCAGTTTGGGGCAGTTCAAGTTTGATCTGGATGCGATCGCCCAAACCCCTGGGATCAACAGCCTCGATTGGGATGGTCGCGTGCTGCGGCTGACACGGCTGGCGCCGGTGCCAACGGACGGCTTGCAAGTAGTGGCGTGGACGCGCCGGGCAGACAACGGCGGGCAATGGCTGCGCTGGCAGTCGCCTTCGCTGCGCTCTGTTGGCACGTGGGCTCAGGCATGGGAGCAAGCAGCTGCGTGGGCGCAAAACGCCAGCTTTGAGAGCCAAAAAAGTGAGACGTACCTGGTGGCGTTGGCAGACTGGCAGATTTTCTACTTTCGCAACAACGCCTGGAGCAACCCGCTGTCGAGCGACGGCGCGGCAGCCGCTGCGTTGCCTGTACCGCTCAGCACTACCCGGCAAGTCACTGTTCCCGATGGCATTCGTCTGATTTTGAATTTACCGCCTGGCCAGGCCTTTGCAGGCAAACTGACCGTTGACTGGGTGCGGCCCGCTTTGAGCGCAGACAGACCATGAAAAGTGGTGTGCGCACGATCAATGGCAGCGCAGCGTCTGCTTTGCGGCCTGTGCGGGGCGGTCAATCCGGTGCGGCTCTGTTAATGGCCATGCTCACGGTGACACTGGTCGCTGCTTTGGCGTCAGCTGCGCTGTGGCAGCAGTTCCGCAGTATTGAAGTTGAAACGGCCGAGCGCGGGCGTCTGCAGTCGGGCCTGATTTTGACAGGCGCGCTCGACTGGGCCCGGCTGATCTTGCGCGAAGACGCCCGATCAGGCGGTGCAGACCACTTGGCCGAACCGTGGGCGGTGCCGCTGGAAGAAGCGCGCCTATCCAGCTTTTTGGCAGTTGATGGTGTGGTGGCCGACAGCGAGCGCGATGCGTTTTTATCGGGCGGCATCACAGACTTGCAGGGGCGGCTGAATGTGGCCAACTTGGTAGACGGTGCAACCAAGTCCGCGGCAGGCGCGGCCAGTTTTCAGCGTTTGTTTGAGCTGCTAAACCTTCCGCCGCAAGCGCTGGCTACGCTGACTGACCATTACGTGGAGGCAAACAAAAAAGCTGCCTTGGCAGCACAACTGGCCGCCAGCGCGACCGCAGCAACGACGGCAACCACGGCAACGACGGCAACTGCAGCCGTGGCGGCACCCGCAGCTGCGCCGCCACCTTCGCCAACGGGTAGCGAAAGCGCGGCAGATTTTTTACTCCCGCAGCGCTTGGAGCAGCTCACCTGGCTGGGGCTGGACGCCAGTTTGGTCGCTGCGCTCGAGGCCCACGTTACGGTGTTGCCCACACGCACCCCGGTGAACTTAAACACCGCCAGCGCGCTGGTGATTGCCGCCAGCACGCCGGGGCTAGACATCGCCGGTGCCCAAAAGCTGGTCGCCGCACGCTCCCGCAAGCATTTCACCAGCCTTGCAGACGCAGGGCAAGCGCTCGGGAACCCCGCTGTGAGCTTTGCGGACGGCACGCACAGCGTTGCATCGCGCTTTTTTGAAGTCCGGGGGCAACTGCGCCTTGACCAACTTTATGTGTTCGAGCGGTCACTGGTGCAGCGCGACGGCTTGAATGTTCGTACGCTGTGGCGCGCCCGGGGCTCGGCAAGTCTGGCGGCTGAAGGCATCGGCCCTGTGGCTCGCCCGTGACCTGTTCGCGCCCGTGGCGGCTAACCTGCGCCCTACAATGGCCAAAAATCACTGTTGAGCAATCAAGCCTATGGCATCTTTAGTTGTCTGTCTACCGTCTGCGCAAGCCGGCCCATCGGTCAGCTACGCCTATGTGGTGTCGCCGAACGACCAGCAGGTGCTAAAGCAGGGCAGCGCCACTGCTCATTTGCTGCCCGAGCTTGCGCGCGGTGAAGAACTCGTGGCCGTTATTCCGGCGGCGGCGCTGTCGTGGCACGGGGTTGATTTGCCTGGCGGCGTAAGTGCCACCTCGCCCCGCCTGCGCAGCATTCTCGGCGGTTTGCTGGAAGACCGCGTGCTTGACGACATAGACGCACTGCACCTGGCGCTTGCCCCCCAAATAGGTACCGCCCCTGCGGGCCAAACCTGGGTTGCCGCGTGCGACCGCGCCTGGTTGCAAGGCCATCTACAAGCGCTCGAGTCAGTGCAGCGACCAGTAGCCCGTGTGGTGCCAGAGTTTGCACCTGATCTGGGTGAATTGGAGCTGCACGCCGTGGGCGATGCAGAGTCCGCGTGTTGGGTCATGACGGGTAAGCCCGTCGACGGTCTGGTGCGGCTGCCTTTGTCTGCCGAGGCGCTTTCGGTGCTGCCCGCAGTTCTTCAGCCGAGTGCGCTGCATGGCGTAGACGACATGATGCCGCTGCTGATTTTTGCTGAACCGGCGTTGGCATCGCGGGCTGAGCAGTTTGCCCAAGGCAAAGTCAGCCTCATGACTCGCCCTCAGCGCTGGCTGGATGCGGCGCGTTCGCCGTGGGACCTTGCACAGTTCGAGCTGGCGCGCACCGCCCGTTCACGTGCGCTCAAAAAAATGTCTGGTGCCTTTGGTAGTTTGCTTGGCGCACCCGAGTGGCGGCCAATGCGTTGGGGCGCGGCAGCGCTGTTGGTAGTCAATGTGGTCGGCTTGAACGTGTGGGCCTGGCGTCAAAGCGCCGACTTGGCAGCAACCCGTGCTGCTATTCAAAACACTTTGATGCAAACTTTTCCCAACGTCAAGGTGGTGTACGACGCGCCCTTGCAAATGCAGCGCGAAGTAGCTGGCCTGCGTCAAGCCAGCGGCGCATTGTCAAGCGCTGATCTTGAAGCCATGCTCACCGCGCTGGGTGCGGCAGTTCAGCCGGGTATGCGTGTCGCCAGCATCGACTTTGCTGCGAGTGAGTTGCGCGTTAAAGGCCTGACTGATGGCCCGCAACAAACTGGCAGCCTGCCAGCCGAGCTCAAGGCAAAAGGCTATTTGGTGGTACTCGACGGCGACACCTATGTGGTTAAAACCAACAGCGAGGGCCAGCAGTAAATGGCAATTTCAACAGCTACTTTGCGGCGCGGTGCCACCGTCGCACCGCATGACTCCTCCCTCAACGCCCTCCAGCGTCTGTCGCAACGCTGGCAAACGCTCGAGCCCAGGGAACAAACACTGATACTGGCGGCAACGGGGGTTGTGGTTTCCGCCCTGTTATGGTGGCTGGCCATTGCGCCGCCGCTGGCCGTGCTTAAAACCGCGGATGCCCAGCGCGCTGCGCTCGACGCCCAGCTACAAAAGATGCAGGCCCTGCAAGCGCAAGTCAAAGCGGTGCAGGGGCAGCCAAAAATGACCGCGCCCGAGGCCAGCCGCGCGTTGACGGCGTCAGTCAAGCAACGCCTTGGCGCTTCTGCCCAGGTGGCGCTCGCCGGATCGCAAGCCACCGTCACCCTAAAAGGTGTGCCGCCTGCAGCATTGGCTGAATGGTTAAGTCAGGCCAGAGTGGCCGCTCGAGCCGTGCCTGTTCAAGCCAACTTGCGCCGAGGCAGCCCTGAGACCGTTACCTGGGACGGCACGGTGGTGCTGTCACTGCCTGCGCAGTAGCGCTGTCCAACAACAAGGTTATCAATTTTTATGCCCTTTCAGCCACGTTCCAGCCGCCTGATTCGCGCAGCTGCGCCGTGGGGCTGGGCGGTGTCGGGCGGCGTGCTGGGGCTGGGGCTGGCGCTGGTGTTTTTTGCACCCGCAGCCTGGTTGGCGGAGGCTTTGCTAGCAGGCACGCAGGGCCAAGTACAAGTTATTGAGACACGCGGCACGGTATGGACTGGCTCGGGTCGGTTACTGCTGGCAGGCGGCAGCGGCAGTCGCGACAGTGCCGCGCTGCCGGGCCGAATAGAGTGGACACTGCGGCCCGCGTGGCGGGGTCTGTCACTGAAGTTAAATGCCGCGTGTTGTACGCCCACGCCGTTGCAGGCGCGGATGCAGTGGGGCTGGGACATGCAGGACGTCCGCTTTGACAATACATCGTCTCAGTGGCCTACTGCCATGTTGGCCGGCTTGGGTACACCCTGGAACACGGTGCAAGCTGAAGGCAGTTTGCAATTGACGACGCAAGAACTGGCGATCAAACGGTTCGACGGGCGCTTGACGCTTTCGGGCAGCGCGCAGGTGCGGGCCATGGATGTGTCGTCGCGTTTGTCTACGGTCAGGCCGATGGGGAGTTACCAATTGCTACTATCAGGCGGTGCAGCCCCTACATTGGAGCTCAGCACGTTGTCGGGTACGCTCAAGCTTAGCGGTAAGGGCAACTGGGTTGGGCCCAGGCTGAGGTTTTCAGGGGTCGCCAGCGTGGAGCCCGAACTGAGCGGCGCTTTTACGAATTTGTTAAATATTATCGGGCGGCGCCAAGGTGCGCAATCCATCATTACTTTGGGCTAACAGCATGGCAGACCACTCTAAAGTGATTCATCGACAACCGGGCGCCAAACCCACGCGCGGCTTTTTACGTAAGCAAAACGCTATAATATTAGTAGCTGTTTGCGCCCATATTTATTGGGCTACGGGTCAGTTGTATGCCCAAACAGCGATGCCCATGATGCCCGCGTCGACGCCCGCTCCCACCTTTGTTCCCGTTGCGCCACTTGCTCCTGTGGCGGCGCCAGCAGCCGCGCCAGTTGCTGTTGGCTCCGGCGTAGCCAACGCCACCCAGTCACGCGTGGGTGGCCCGGTCAGCCTGAATTTCTCTGGGGCCGACATTGATGCCGTGGCCCGCACCATGGCCGTGATTTCAGGACGCAACGTGGTGGTTGACCCGCGGGTTAAAGGCGTCATGTCGCTGGTCACTACTTCGGCAGTGACACCTGCGCAGGCGCTGCGCTTGTTCTCACTACAGCTGCGCACCCAGGGTTTCGCGTTGGTCGAGTCGTCTGGTTTGTACGTGGTGGTGCCCGAGGCCGATGCCAAATTGCAAAGCGGTACCGTGGCGGTAGGGCCGGTGCGCAACCCGGGCGGGCAGATTCAAACCCAGATCTTCAAGCTCAACCATGAGACGGCCAACAACCTGGTGCCCGTGTTGCGCCCGCTGATCAGCCCGAACAACACGATTAACGTCAACCCCGGCAACAACTCGCTCATCATTACCGACTATGCCGACAACCTGCAGCGCATTGGCACCATCATTGCGTCGCTAGACGTTGCCAACGCTACGGGCGTGGAAATTATTCGCCTGCAATACGCGATTGCCACCGATTTGGCACCGCTGGTCATACGCCTGATTGACTCTGGCGTGGCGGGCGGGGCGGCGGCTGGGCAAGCAGACACCACCTTCAGGACCGTGTTGCTGGCCGAGCCGCGCAGCAACACGCTAATTTTGCGGGCGGCCAACCCGGCCCGCTTGGCGCTGGTGCGAACGCTGGTTGAAAAGCTCGACCAAGGATCATTCAATGGGCAAGGCGCCACTGCCGGCAACAAAGATCTGGCCGCGGGCAACATTTATGTGGTGTACCTTAAAAACGCCGACGCTACCAAGCTGGCGGCTACTTTGCGCGCAGCTTTGGCCGCCAATTCAACAGGAGCAGCAGGTGCTGCACCCAGCGGGGCTGCTCCTGGCGCTGCGCCCGCTGCCGGTGGCCCGACCAGTGCTGCCACCACGGCACTGGCCAGCGCGCAGCCGTCTACCGGCGGGCAAATTCAGGCCGACCCTGCTACCAACTCGCTCATCATCACTGCGCCAGAGCCGCAGTACCGCCAGTTGCGCTCAGTCATTGACAAGTTAGACGCGCGGCGCGCCCAAGTGTTTGTGGAAAGCCTGATTGCCGAGGTCAACGCCGACAAGGCGGCCGAGTTTGGCATTCAGTTTCAAGGCGCGTTGGGCAAAAAGGGTGACGGCGCTATCGGCTTGCTGGGGACTAACTTCAATATTGGCGGCGCTAACATCATTAGCCTGGCCACCAAGGCCGCCAGCGGCGCGGTAGTGCCATCAGCAGGCGGCAATTTTGGTGTTGCCACGCGCCAGCCCAATGGTATTTACGTGCTCGGGTTTTTAGCGCGGTTTTTAGAGACCAGCGGCGACGGTAATGTGTTGTCCACCCCTAACTTGCTGACTCTCGACAACGAAGAAGCGCGCATTGTGGTGGGCCGCAACGTGCCGTTTGTCACCGGCCAGTTTACCAGCAACAACTCCAATTCAGGCTCGGTCAACCCGTTTCAAACCATCGAACGCAAAGACGTGGGTTTGACCCTGCGCGTCAAGCCGCAAATCAGTGAGGACGGCAGCGTTAAATTACAGGTGTTCCAGGAGGTCAGCAGCGTCGACCCCGCCACAGTCAACTCGCCAAACGGCCCCACCACCAACAAACGCTCAATTGAAACCAACGTGGTGGTGGAAGACGGCGCAATTGTGGTGCTGGGTGGTTTGCTGACCGACGAGTATTCAGGCGGGCAAGAAAAAGTGCCGTTTTTGGGTGATATTCCTGTGCTGGGTAACCTGTTTAAAGGCGAAGCGCGCACCCGCAAAAAATCAAACCTGATGGTGTTTTTGCGGCCCGTGGTGGTGCGTGACGCCTCATCGACTGAAAGCTTGTCACAAGACCGCTACGACTTCATGCGCAGTGCGCAGCAGTTGGGACAACCGATTCCCAGCTTGATGGTGCCGATCAATCAGGCCCCGGTGCTGCCGCCGCTGCCAGAGTCAAAACGCGAATCGATCTTGCCCGCCCCTGCGCCTATGCAGCCTGCGCAGCCCGCAGCGCCAGTCAAGTAAAGCCCATGCGTTACCCGCTTCCCTATGCTTTTGCGCGCAGCAACGCGCTGCTGATTGAAGACAACGGCGCATCGCGCACGTTGTGGCACAGCGCTCGCCCCAATGGCAACGCGCTGGGGGAGGTGATGCGCAAGTACGCGACTGGCGGCAGCCCCATCGAGCTTCAAAGCCTGGACGCCACGGCGCTGGCGCAGCGCATCAGTGCCGCTTACGCTGAAGGCGAGTCCAGCGCTGCGGCGGTGGTGAGCGAGGTCGAGTCAGACGCTGACTTGTCGCGCATCATGCAAGAGCTGCCCGCGATTGCCGACCTGCTCGACACATCCGACGACGCGCCCATTATTCGAATGCTGAACGCGCTGCTTACGCAGGCCGCCCGCGATGGTGCAAGCGATATTCATATCGAGCCTTACGAGCGCCATTCCAGCGTGCGGTTTCGGGTAGACGGCACGCTGCGCGAGGTGGTGCAGCCCAATCGCGCGCTGCACGCCGCGTTGATTTCACGCCTGAAAATCATGGCCGACCTCGACATTTCAGAAAAGCGATTGCCGCAAGACGGCCGCATCAGTTTGCGCATTGGCACCCGCGCGGTTGATGTGCGGGTCAGCACACTGCCCAGTGCACATGGCGAGCGCGCCGTGCTGCGCCTGCTCGACAAAAGCGGCAGCAACTTAAGCCTCGAGTCGGTTGGCATGCAGGGCGAGGTGCTAGCCCGCCTGGCCAAACTGATTGCCCAGCCGCACGGCATTATTTTGGTGACGGGCCCTACCGGGTCGGGCAAAACCACCACGCTGTACGCTGCGCTGCAGCGCCTGGACGCCTCGGCCAGCAACATCATGACGGTGGAAGACCCGATTGAATACGAGCTGGCGGGCATCGGTCAAACTCAGGTCAACGCCAAAATTGACTTAACCTTTGCCAAAGCACTTCGCGCCATTTTGCGGCAAGACCCCGACGCCATCATGATCGGTGAAATACGTGATTTTGAAACTGCGCAAATCGCTATTCAAGCGTCACTGACCGGCCATTTGGTGCTGGCCACGCTGCACACCAACGACGCAGCCAGCGCTGTGACTCGCCTGACTGACATGGGTGTTGAGCCGTTCTTGCTCAGCTCATCCCTGCTCGGCGTGTTGGCGCAACGCTTGGTGCGCAGGCTGTGCAGCGCCTGCGGCGGTGCAGGCTGCGCCGAATGCGGGCAAACCGGCTACCAAGGGCGCACTGGCGTTTTTGAGCTGATGGTGGCCGACGACGCCATACGCGCGCAAATTCATGGCCGCGCAGCTGAGGCTGACATTCGCAGCGCAGCGCTTGGCTCTGGCATGACCCTGATGCGCGACGATGGCGAACGCCTGGTGACCAGCGGCGTCACGTCGCGTGAAGAGCTGCTGCGCGTGACCCGCGACTAGCTTGAACGCGACTATTCCGGCTTAATACTGCATGCCTGCTTATCAATTTGAAGCGATGCAGCCCGACGGCAAAGTCCGCAAGGGCGTGCTGGAGGCTGATACCGCCAAGGCCGCGCGAGCCGCGCTGCGAGTGCAAACGCTGGTGCCACTGGCCGTTAACGCGCTGAGCGGCGCAGAAAGTAACGCAGTCCCCAAATCCTTGCTGCAAACCGATTTGTTCGGCGGCCGCGTGTTCAACGCCACGCGCCTGGCCATCTGGACGCGCCAGCTGGCCGGTTTGGTGGCAGCCGGTTTGCCGCTAGAGCGCGCCTTGACTGCGCTGGCCGACGAGGCCGAAGACGAAAAGCAGCGCAACCTGGTGGCCGCCTTGCGCGCTGAAGTCAATGCGGGCAGCGGCTTTGCGCGCGCGCTGGGCCAGCACCCGCGTGAGTTCAGCAGCATTTACCAAGCAGTTATTGGCGCCGGTGAGCAAAGCGGCAACCTGGCTGGTGTGCTGGAGCGCCTGGCCGATGATCTGGAAGAGCGGCTGGCGCTCAAGTCAAAACTGATAGCTGCCACTTTGTACCCCGCCATCGTCACGCTGGTGGCGATCGTCATTGTGATGTTTTTAGTTGGCTACGTGGTGCCGCAAGTGGCCAGCGTGTTTGCGGGCACCAAACGCGCGTTGCCGTTTTTAACCGTGGCCATGCTGGCCATTAGCAGTGTGGTGCGCAACTACGGCTTGGTCGTGTTGGTCGCTATTATTTTAGGAGCTATTGGCGCCCGTATCGCTTTGCGAAAAGACTCTTTTCGTGAAAAATTTGATGCCGCTGCGCTCGGTATTCCGCTTGTGGGGCGTTTGGTGCGCGACTACAACGCTGCGCGCTTTGTGGGCACGCTGGCCATGCTGTCCAGCTCGGGCGTGCCAATTTTAAAAGCGGTTCAGGCGGCGGCTGAAACATTGTCAAACCGCGCCATGCGAAGCGACGCCCTCGACGCGCTTGTGCTGGTGCGCGAAGGCGCGCCGCTGGCGTCTGCGCTGGCGCAAAAAAAGCGCTTTCCGGGGCTGGTTAGCATGTTTGCCAGGTTAGGTGAGCAAACCGGCCAGTTGCCCGTCATGCTGCAGCGTGCGGCTGTGCAGTTGTCCAATGAAGTGCAACGCCGCGCCATGGCGCTGGCCACTATTTTGGAGCCACTGCTGATTGTGGCGATGGGCTTGGTGGTGATGCTGATCGTGCTGGCCGTGTTGCTGCCAATTATTCAGCTGAATCAGTTTGTTAAGTGATTTTCGAGCATAAATCAGGGTGATTTTTGCCTGTAGCCCAATAAATATGGGCGCGAGCAGCTTCTTAATTAATAGCAGACCAGTGCTGCATCAAGCCACCAACGGCGTCGCCTGCATCGCTTCTGTTTGCTCTTCCAGCATGTCGACTTGGCCCTTCCAGTAGTCGCTTGAGCCAAACCACGGGAAGTTGATCGGAAATATCGGGTCATGCCAGCGCTGGGCCAGCCAAGCGCTGTAGTGAATCAACCTCAGCGTGCGCAGCGGCTCAATCAGTGCCAGTTCGCGCCGATCAAATTCACGAAACTCTTCATACCCATCAACCAGTGCGCCCAGCTGCTGCAGGCACTGCGGACGGTCACCTGCCAGCAACATCCACAGGTCTTGCACGGCAGGCCCTGAGCGTGCGTCGTCGAGGTCAACAAAGTGCGGGCCAGCGCCGGGCACGCCTTCAGGCGTCCACAAAATATTGCCGGGGTGGCAGTCGCCATGCAAGCGAATATTTTTAATGTCGCCTGCGCTTTCAAACACAGCGGTGGCGGTTTGCATGGCGATTTCAAACGCTTTTAACCAACGCGATTCCATGTCGAGCGGCAGGTATTTGCCTTCCAGCAATACGGCGCGCGACGCGTAGCCAAAGGTCTGCAAATCAAGCGCTGGCCGATGCATAAACGGTTTAGCGGCGCCCACCGTGTGTATGCGTGCCAGGAAGCGGCCAATCCACGCCAGCACGTCAGCGTTTTCAAGCTCGGGCCGCCTGCCACCGCGACTCGGCGACACGCTAAACGCAAAGCCATTGAAGTGGTGCAGCGTGTGGCTGTGCAGCTGCAGTGCCCCCACCACGGGAACTTCGGCGGCCATCAGCTCAGCGGCAAACGTGTGCTCCTCAATGATTTGCGCTTCCGTCCACCGCTCAGGCCGGTAAAACTTGGCCACCACCACATCGCCCGCTGCATCTGCCTTGCCCACACTGTTTTCAAGATGAATCTGGTACACCCGGTTTTCGTAACTCGACAGCGCCATCAAGCGGCCGTCACCTCTCAGGCCTACGCTGGCCAGCGCGTCGAGCACCACGTCGGGGGCTAAGGTTTCATAGGCATGTGTTGGCTGGGTCGTCATGGCTCTATTGTCGGAGCACTTCGGTGCCTGGCGATGTCAGCAAAAAGGCTGTTCGTCGTTGCCAGTAAAAAGAGCTCAGATCTGTTCAGCTACGGGCGCTAACAGCTACTGAATACATAGCAACCGTTAGGCGGCTGCCAAAAGTGGAGTTTGGCGGCTCGACTGGCAATGGTAGTGCGCGTACTTTTCCATCACGCGGTTGGTTTTTCAGCCATTCAGGCGGTGGGTGCCGGGGTGTTACGTAACGTCAAAACCAGGCTGAAATTTTGACCTGCCTGCGTACACCTGACAGCAAGAAAACTGCGTATTGAAGCGTTATTTACAACCAGTAACTACCTTGGAAATCTGCGTTTTTACCTTTCCTGCAAAGACAGCGCGCTGGTCAATTCTCCAGTTTTTCCTACGTGCGCTGGTGGGCAAATCACGGGGAATCGTCGGATAGAAGTTTTCTCTCAGCGCAAATTAGGTAGTCGATGTGAGGGATTGCTGCGCATCGATGATCCAAAGAAACTGATCGCCAGTGGTTGTTGTTTTGAAAGTTTTTTGCGAAATGTCATTTCGCCTTTTCGACCCATCGCTGGCAGTTAAGGATGTGACCCATGTCAACACTAACGCTGAAAAAAGCGGCAGGCCACAGCCCCAGCCGCAGGCAAGCCATACAAATGGGTGCGGCGGCAACAGCCGCCGGGTTGTTGGCCAGCAAAAGCGCTACGCTTGCTGCGCACGCCAAAGATGGCGAAAGCGGTGGCACCCCAACCGCACCGTTTACTACCCCTTTCGTCGTGCCGCTGCCGGTTTACAAAGCCAAGCTGCCCGTCAGCGCGCTTTCGCCGCCCGCCGCGTTTTACGTGGGGCAGGGCGAATGTGGCCGCGATCCTCACCAACGCTGGGGGGACTGGCGGCCACAAAAGTTCTACACCCTTACCGTGCAGCAGGCTTTGCATTCGTTTCACCCCGAGCTGCCGACGCAAGTGGTTTGGGGCTACGACGGCATGGTGCCAGGGCCAACTTTTGTAGAGCGCTACGGCAAAGCCGTGATTGTGCGCATCATCAACAACTTGCCTGCCAATGTGGTGGGGTACGGCTCGCCAGAAATCAGCACCCACTTGCACAATTTGCATTCAGCGTCCGAAAGCGACGGCTATGCCGGCGACTACTACAGTGCCACCCGGTTTGGCCCCACCATGGCGGGCGCCGGTGCTTACAAGGATCACTTGTACCCCAATGCTTATGCCGGTTACGACGACCCGCAATACGCCGCCACCAAGGGCGACCCGCGCGAGGCACTGGGCACGCTGTGGTACCACGACCACCGCATCGACTTTACGGCGGCCAACGTGTACCGCGGCTTGACGGGGTTTTACTTGTTATTCGATGACATTGACTCGGGCAACGAGTTGGACACCAACCCCAAAGCGCTGCGCCTTCCCAGCGGGGTCGGCAAATACGACATACCGCTGGTGTTTCAAGACAAACGATTTGACTCAAGCGGCTACCTGGCGTTTGACCAATTTGCGACCAAAGGCATTTTGGGCAACAAGTTTTGCGTCAATGGCAAAGTGCAGCCGTTTTTTCAAGTCGAACGGCGCAAGTACCGGTTCCGCATGCTCGACGGTGGGCCGTCACGGGTTTATGAGTTTTACCTGACCACCGACGCTGGCGTGAACCAAAGCTTTACCTACATTGCCAACGACGGCAATTTGCTGCCAGCACCCCTGACGATGAGCAAAGTGAATTTGAGCTCCGCCGAGCGAGCAGACATCGTGATTGACTTTTCAAAGTACCCAGCGTTTAGCAAGCTGTACCTGGTGAATAGGTTGATACAAGTTGATGGCCGTGGGCCCGAAGGCCCGTTGGTCAATACCCGTGGGGCAGACGGCTTGCTCACGACCCCAGCCACTCAGTTGTTGCGCTTTGACATTGGTGGCGACCCGGGCACACCCGATTTGAGCCAGGTGCCCGCCACGCTGCGTGCGCTACCGCCGATTAATTTGGCCGAAGTGGTGGCCAACCGGCGTTTTGAATTCGACAAACAAAACGAGGTGTGGACCATCAACAACAAAATTTTCGACGTCGACAACCCGACCGTAAAAGTAAAACGCGGCGCCGCCGAAATTTGGACGCTCAAAGGCAAAGGCAGCTGGCACCACCCAGTGCATATTCACTTTGAAGAAGGTCGAATTCTGACCCGCAACGGAGTGCCGCCACCGCCGCACGAAAGTGGCCGCAAAGATGTGTATTTGCTGCAGCCCGATGAAGAGGTGCGGGTGTTCATTCGCTTCAGAGACTTTTTAGGCAAGTACATGATGCACTGCCACAACTTAACGCACGAAGACCACGCCATGATGCTGCGCTACGACATTGTTGATTGATTTTGGAGCAAATCATGAACAACATTCAATCTAACCCTTGCCCTGGTTCACAGCCAAGCAAACGCGATTTGCTGAAGTGGGTAGGCAGTGCCGCACTGGCGCCGGCGCTGGCAATGACTGCACCGCGAGCAGCCAGCGCAGAGTCTGGCGCTGGTTATTTCCCCAACACCCTTGTGCAAACGCACGACGGCAGAAAACTGCGCTTTTACGACGATGTGCTGCGCGGAAAAATCGTTGTGCTCAACATGATGTATGCCGTGTGCACCGGCATTTGCCCTGGCAACACGGCCAACTTGCGGCAGGTTCAGCGCGCGCTGGGCAGCCGCTTAGGCAAAGACATTTTCATGGTGTCCATGACGCTGCAGCCGCAGTTTGATACGCCGCGCGCGCTAAACGACTACGTCAAGCACTACGACATTCAGCCCGACTGGATGTTTATCACCGGCCAGCCCAAAGAGATGGATGTCATTCGCCGCAAGTTGGGCTTTTTTAACGACGACCCCAAGATTGACGGCGACCTGGCCAACCACACCGGCATGGTGCGCGTGGGCAATGAGCGGCTAGATCGCTGGTTCATGATGCCCGCTTTAAGCCGACCGCAGCAGATGGCCAGAGCCATTTTGCAAATGTAGTTTTAACGTTTACCTGTTAGCAATGATTCATTTAAACCCCTAGGAGAACACCATGGCCACCCCGCAGTACAACTTTACCGTCACCCAGCTCGACCTCGACTTCATCTTGAAGCAAATCAAAATTGCCGAGGCCAGCACCAACCCGTTGACCGGTGCGGTAGAAAATTTAGCCGCGTTGGTCGGCAGCCCGTTACTGCCCTACGGCTTGCGGACGGTAGACGGCACATGGAACAACTTGCTACCTGGCCAAGAGCGATTGGGCGCCGCAGACAACATCATGCCGCGGTTGGTGGCCGCCAATTTGCAAAGCGCCGACGTGATACCCGCTGGTTTCTTTGGGCCGGGCAGCCCCGGCGGCGCGCCAACGTCATACACGCAAACCAGCGGCGCAGTCTTTGACTCGCAGCCGCGTGTGGCCAGCAATTTAATCGTCGACCAAACGGCCAACAACCCTGCGGCTGTAGCGGCTGCGTTGCAACTGGCTGGCTACAGCAGCGCAGCGATTTTGGCCGAAGCCACGATCATCGCGGGGCTCAACACACCCGTGCAAACTGCCAACGCCAACATTCAAACGGCACGCGCACACATTATTTCGGCAGGCACAGACCCCGCTTTACTTGCCGCGGCCCAGCTGGAACTCAGCAGCGCCACGGCGGCACACACCATTGCATTTGATGCCCTCAGCAACGAGATGACAACTGCCGGGTTAACGGTGTCGTCGGTCGGCACCATCAGCATTCTTAACTTGTCGCCCGATATTGGCTTGTCGCCATCGTTTAACGGTTGGATGACATTCTTCGGTCAATTCTTTGACCACGGTCTCGACCTGGTGACAAAAGGCAACAACGGCACCGTGTTTGTGCCGCTGCTGCCAGATGACCCGCTGTACGTCGCAGGCAGCAACACCAACTTTATGGTGCTGACGCGCGCTACACAGGTCAACGGCCCTGGTGCCGACGGCATCTTGGGCACAGCGGATGATACGACCCACGAAAGTATCAACACCACCACACCTTTCATTGATCAAAATCAAACTTACACGTCGCACCCATCCCATCAGGTGTTTCTGCGCGAGTACGTCATGGTGGACGGCAAGCCTTTGTCAACCGGCAATTTGCTAAGTGGTTTGCACGGCGAGGGCAATTGGGGTGAAGTCAAGGCCCAAGCATCACATTTGCTGGGCATTCATTTACTTGATACCGATATTTTTGACGTGCCACTGTTGGCCACTGACCGCTACGGTGAATTTATACGCGGTGCGAACGGTTTTGTCCAGATTGTGACCGCCAGCGGCCTCGTCGAAGGCGACCCTACGGCCAACGGTGGCCTGGGCGTTTCCATTCCAGCTAACACCATCCACACCGGCCATGCATTCCTCAATGACATTGCTCACGGTGCCGCACCTGGCTTTGCCGACCTGGACCATAACCCAGCCACACCGCCGACAGCTTTGGTCGCAGATGACGACAACTTCATCAACGGCCAACCCAACCCGAACTACGACCCGACGCAGCCAGTCAGCGCGTCGAACCCGCTTTTGACTCCCCAGCCTGTGGGCACCTATGACAACGAAATGCTGGACCGGCATTTCATTACTGGCGATGGCCGGGGCAACGAGAACATCGGCCTGACCACCGTGCACTCCGTCTTTCACTCAGAGCACAACCGCCTGGTTGAAGACTATAAAAACACGATCTTGCATTCAGGCAATCTCGCCACGATCAATGAGTGGCTGCTGGTAGATGTGGCCGCTGTTCCAACGGCTCCGGCTGACATTGCCGCCTTGCAGTGGGACGGCGAGCGGCTGTTCCAAGCGGGTCGTTTTGTGACAGAAATGCAATACCAGCACTTGGTATTTGAAGAGTTTGCACGCGCCGTGCAACCTGCGGTTGACCCGTTCATCTTTTCAAACTCTGCCGATCTAAACCCGGCCATCGTCGCGGAGTTCGCACACGTGGTGTATCGGTTTGGGCATTCCATGCTGCTTGAAAATGTCAACCGTATCGACGCGAACATGCAGTCGACAGACGTGGGCTTAATTCAAGCATTCTTGAATCCTATTGAGTTCGATGCGGGCGGTATCACCGAGGCGCAAGCCATCGGCTCGGTCGTCAGGGGCATGTCGCGGCAAACAGGTAATGCTATCGACGAGTTTGTGACCGAAGCTGTGCGCAACAACCTGGTCGGGCTCCCGCTTGACCTTGCCACGCTCAACATGGCGCGTGCCCGCGACACGGGTATGCCGACTTTCAATGAAGCACGGGCACAGTTTTTTGCCGCCAGCGGGCAGGCTAATTTAACGCCCTACACCAGTTGGGCAGACATGGCGGGCCATCTCAAACACCCGCTGTCGATCGTTAACTTTATTGCCACCTATGGCGAGCACACGTCAATTTCCAGCGAATCAACGCTGGCTGGCAAGCGTGCGGCGGCCAGCCTGATGGTGTTTGGCGGTGCGGGCGCACCTGCAGACCGTGTTGATTTTTTGAACCACACAGGCACTTGGGCTGCCACGGAAACCGGGCTCAATAAAGTGGACTTCTGGATTGGTGGATTGGCAGAAGAGATCAACCAGTTTGGCGGCATGCTGGGTGCCACCTTTAACTATGTTTTTGAAAAGCAGATGGAAACCTTGCAAAATGCCGACCGGTTTTACTACCTTAGCCGCACGCAAGGTACGAACATGCTCAACGAGCTGGAGGCCAATTCGTTTGCGGCCTTGGTCATGCGCAATTCAGACCTGGGCGCGCCGGGCTCGTCGCACATCCCTGGGTTGCTGTTTGGCACAGCTAACCATATTCTTGAAATTAACGTGGCCAAGCAAATTGATGCAGATCCTGTGGGTACTGATCCCGTGCTGAATGCGTTGCATCCACTGGTGGTCAGGCATGCACCCGGCGCTGATGTGAACGGTGATGGTGCTGCCGACGGTGGTTATCTCGAATACCGAGGGTTTGACCACGTGGTGCTGGGTGGTACGGCTGGCAATGACACGCTGATGGGCGGCGGCGGCATCGACACCATTTGGGGAGACGCTGGCGACGACCGGATTGATGCCGGTGACGAGGCTGACCAGGTACACGGCGGTGATGGCGACGACATCATTACCGACCACGGCACACCTGTGGGCGGCGCAGACTTCTTGCGAGGCGACGAGGGCAATGACGTGATCTCGTCGGGCAACGGGAATGACGTTGTCTTTGGTGGCGGCGGTAACGATTTTATCGTTACCGGCGATGACTTTACAGAGGTGTTTGCGGGTCGCGGAGATGACTTCATTTTGGGCGGCCGCGGCCCTGACGGGCTGATGGGCAACGAAGGCAACGACTGGATTGAAGGCGGTGAAGGCTTTGACGGCCTGTCGGGTGAAAACTCAGAGCTTTTCTTTAACAGCCCGATCATTGGTCACGATGTGTTGAATGGCCAGGGAAACGACACCGATTACGACGGCGAGTCAGGCGACGACATCATGGTGCAAGGCCCGGGCATACAGCGTAACAACGGAATGTTCGGCTTTGACTGGGGTATCCATAAAGGTGATCCCACTGGCGCGGATTCCGACCTGGGTATCCCGTTCTTTCCAGCTCAGCCACAGTTCACATTGCGCGACCGATTTGACTCGGTAGAAGGCCTGTCGGGCTGGGTACACGATGATAAATTAACTGGGGCAGCCATACTCAAAGCAGCCGCAGGCGGCGCTGGCGCTGGCCCGGGTAACCCGCCCGATGAGAGTGATTTGAAATCGCAATACGTCAGCTTGATTGATGGCTTTGCCGAACTATTGGGCCTCACGCCAGCGCAAGTCGCTGCCATGCCTTTCAACACCTCGGTCATCGACATTCGCCAAGGCGCTGAAGTCATCATTGGCGGTGGCGGCAGCGACATCATCAAAGGCAATTTGGGCAATGACTTTATTGACGGCGATGCGTGGCTGAATGTGCGCATTCGGGTCACGCACAACAAGACCGAGGACAACACACAAGCCAACGAGTGGTTCACGGTAGACAGCATGAACCAGCTCAAGGCCAGGATGATATCGGGTGAAATCAACCCCGGGCAGCTGCACATCGTGCGCGAGATTTTGCAGTCAGCTACAGCCGCAACAGACATTGACACGGCGGTGTACAGCGGCAACCTGTCTGACTACTCAATTGTTCAAAATGCGAACGGAACCACCACCATCATCGACAACCGTGCAGCCGGCGTGTTGGGCAATGACGGCGTGGACCAGATTCGCAATATTGAGCGCTTGCAGTTTGCCGACCGCACGGTCAGCCTGACCAACCACGCGCCGATAGCCGTAGCAGACACGCTGGCGGCGACTGAGGACGTTGTGATCACCTTCACTGCAGCGCAATTGCTGGGAAATGACACGGATGCAGACGGCAACCCCTTGACTATTTTGTCGTTGACCAACATCACGGGCGGCACAGCCATTCTCAATTTGGACGGCTCTGTCACTTTCACGCCTGACCCCGACTTCAATGGTGCCGCGACCTTTAGCTACCAAGCCAGTGACGGCCAGTTCTTGAATGCTGTAAGCAATGCCGCCGTGGTCACCGTCAACGTGGCTGCGGTCAATGATGCGCCCATTGGTTCGCCCACCGCCGTGCTGGGAGCTGGCTTTAACCCAGCGGCCTATGTGGTCAGAATCGCAGATTTGCTGGCCGGGTTTTCGGATGTGGAAGGCGACACGCTGAGCGTTGCCACTCTGACGACCAGTAACGGATCCATCGTGCTCAATGCGGACGGTTTGGGCTACACCATCACACCTACCGTCAATTTTGCTGGCCTGGTCAACCTGACTTACAACGTGGTGGACGGCAACGGCGGCATCACGCCAGCGGTTCAAAGCTACCAGCAAGTTGCGTTTAACGACCCCACCACGGGCGAGCTGCACATCGCCAGCTACACCACTACATTGACAACCGCCACTTTGACAGCGACCAACACCATTGCCGATGCGGACTTGCCGGGCCTGGTGCCCACCACGCAGTGGCAGCGCCTGGTGGCAGGTACATGGGTCAACATTGCAGGGCCAGCGGGTACGGCCACAACACTGGCCAGCCAAGCCAACACCACCGTGCGTGCAAGCTCAACGTACACAGACGCTTTCGGTACTGTCACCGTGATTTCTGGCGAGACGGCGGTGATCGGCTCGGGTGCCAACAACACACTGGCGGGAACCACCGGCAACGATTTTGTTTTGGGCTTGGGTGGCAACGACAACCTCACGGGTGGTTTGGGCAACGACACAGTCGATGGCGGCGTCGGCAACGACACGCTCAGGGCCAGCATCGGTGACGGAAACGACACCTACATCGGGGACGCTGGTGTTGACACCTATGACATGTCAGCCACTGGCGCAGCGGCTACTGTTAACCTGACCACTGGAGCTGCAGCCAGCGCCGACACCGGTGTGGATACGCTTAGCGGCATAGAAAACGTCAGTGCAGGAAGTGGCGACGACACCCTGACGGATGGCGCGGGTAGCAATACCTTGCTGGGCAACGCGGGCAACGACACCTTTGTCATGACGGCAGACGATGCACGCGATACGCTCAACGGCGGTGCTGGAACAGGCGACACCGCTGACTACACGGCTTTGATCACCAACCTGACCGTCACCATTGGCAACAACGTGGTCGTCGGCGGCAGTGGGGCCACGGCGGCCACCAGCGACGTCATCACGAACATAGAGAACTTTATAGGCGGGTCGGGTGATGACGCGATTACTGGTAACGCAGTGGCCAATCAATTGGCAGGGGGCTTGGGTAACGACACCCTAAGCGGGCTGGCGGGCAACGACACGTTAATCGGAGGTGATGGAAATGACACGCTGATCGGCGGCACTGGCCAAGACACCGTGACGGGCGGCGCAGGCGCAGACGTGTTTGACTTCAATGCAGTCAACGAGTCGGGCGTTGGCTCTGCGGTACGAGACATCGTGACGGACTTTTTGAGTGGCATAGACAAGCTGGACTTCTCTACCCTTGACGCCAACACTGGCGTTGCAGGTAACCAGGCGTTCAGCTTGAACTCCACAGCGGGCGCAGCTTTTACTGCCGCAGGTCAATTGGTTTTCCATTACGAAATAATCGGTGGGCAAGAGTTCACTGTGGTGGAGGGCAACGTCAATGGCAACCTGGCGACGGACTTTCAAGTCGCTCTGGTGGGCCACCACACGTTTGCTCCGCAAGACATCGTTTTGTAGCAAGCGTGTATGTTGTCAAAAGACCGACGCCCCAAAAGTGAGTTAGCGCAAGCTATCTTTCATTTCAGGGGCGTTTTTATCACTGTCGGCGTCTTCAGCGGCATCATTAATCTGATGCTGCTGGTTCCGTCCCTGTACATGCTGCAGGTGTATGACCGCGTGCTGGCCAGCCGCAACCAGACAACTCTTTTAATGCTGACCGGCATCATGCTGGGCGCTTATTTGTTAATGGGCGCTTTAGAGCTCATTCGCAGTTTTGTGCTGATTCGCATTGGTGCGCAGCTCGATATGAAGCTAAACACGCGGATCTACACTGCGGCGTTTGAGCAGAACCTGAAAAAAGATGGCGGCAACGCAGGCCAAGCGCTACAAGACCTGACGACCGTCAGGCAGTTTTTAACGGGTAACGCGCTGTTTGCCTTTTTTGATGCACCGTGGTTTCCGGTTTACCTCGTGGTTATCTTTTTGTTCAGCCCGGCGCTGGGTGTATTTGCCTTGTGCGGCACGGCCATCTTGATAGGGTTGGCATTCTTAAATGAGGCAGTGTCCAGAAAGCCTCTGGAGCAAGCGGCTGGAATGGCGATAGCAGCGGGTAACCTGGCGACCAACAACCTGCGCAACGCCGAAGTCATTGAAGCCATGGGCATGCTGCCCAGCATCATGTCGCGGTGGTTCGACAAGCACAAACGCTTTTTGCAACTGCAAGCCGAAGCCAGCGAAAAAACCGGCGTGATTACCGCGTTGACCAAGTTTGTACGTGTCTCGCAGCAGTCGCTGGTGCTGGGCTTTGGCGCTTTGTTGGTACTCGACGGAAAAATCACCGGCGGCATGATGATCGTGTCGTCGATTTTGATGGGCAGAACACTCAGCCCGGTTGAACAATTGATTGGGGTGTGGAAGACCTGGAGCACGACCCGCTCGGCGTATCAGCGACTCAATGAGTTGCTTGCCGCCAACCAGCCGCGTGTCGGGGGCATGCCATTGCCGACGCCGCTGGGGCAGGTGTCTGTAGAAGCCGTCACGGCAGGGCCGCCCGGCGCGCACCTGGCGGTGATCAAAAATCTCAGCTTTGCTATTTCGCCCGGTGATGTGTTGGGCGTGATTGGCCCCAGCGGTGCCGGAAAATCAACCTTGGCGCGGCTTTTGGTGGGTGTGTGGCCGTCGGTGTTGGGGTGTATACGCCTGGATGGCGCGGACTTGTACCAGTGGAACAAAGACCTTCTGGGGCCGCACATTGGCTATTTGCCGCAAGACATTGAGCTGTTTGCCGGCACGGTAAGCGAGAACATCGCCCGTTTTGGTGAAGTGAACCCAGACAAAGTGATTGCCGCAGCCAAGTACGCGGGGGTGCACGAAATGATTTTGCTTTTCCCGTTGGGGTACGACACGGTGTTGGGCGACAGTGGCGCGGGTTTGTCGGGTGGGCAAAAGCAGCGCATTGGCCTGGCAAGGGCGATGTATGGTGGCCCTGCGCTGCTGGTGCTGGACGAGCCCAATTCAAATCTTGATGAGGTGGGCGAGCAAGCGCTGGTTTCGGCTGTCAGAGAGTTTCGCAATTTGGGCAAAACAGTGGTGCTAATCACCCACCGCACCAGCGCCATCGCAGTGACGAACAAGTTGCTGCTACTGAACAACGGCACAGCCCAAATGTTTGGCCCCACAGCGCAAGTGCTGGCTGATTTGGGTAAGGCGATTGAACATGCAAACGGGCCATCCAAGTCAGCCAAACCCTTGAAGCCGGTGCCCAACACCGCGCAGGCTTTGGTGCGTGCTGCGGAGTAAAGTGAACTCAGGGAACCCAGGCAATATTATGAAAAGCGCTCTCAGTAAAACCTTGTCAAACTTTGGCTTCACACCTTGGGAAGATTCGGCGGACGACGTGGCGACCGACCCCATGCGGTTTATCCGTCTTGGCTGGTTTGTTGTGTTGGCGGGCGTAGTTGGGTTTTTGCTGTGGGCAAGTTTGGCACCGCTCGACAAAGGGGTGCCACTGGCCGGAACCGTGACTGTTGCCAGCAATAAAAAAGCGATTCAGCACGTCGCCGGCGGCACCATTGACGCCATATTGGTGAAAGAAGGCGACGTGGTCAAGGCGGGCGATGTGCTGGTTCGCATGAACGCGGTGCAGGCAAAGGCCAATGCTGAAAGCGTGCGGGTGCAGTACTTCAGCGCCCGCGCCGCAGAGGCTCGCTGGGAAGCCGAACGCGACGGCAAGAAAACGATTCTTTTCCCACCTGATCTAGAAGGTGCCAAAAGCGACCAGCGAGTGACCAACAGCATATCGCTTCAGCAGCAACTGTTTGCGGCACGCCTTGTGGCCATACAAAGTGAATTGTCAGCGCTTGATGAAAGCGTGCACGGGCTGGTGCAGCAAAGTAAAGGTTTAGAGCAGTCTCACCAAGGCAGACTTGTGCAGTTGCAGTTTTTAAAGGAGCAGCTCGACACGTCCCGGGGCTTGGCTAAAGAAGGTTACGTATCGCGCAATCAATTGCTTGACCTGGAGCGCTCGTTCTCTCAGCTGAACACCTCGGCAAGCGAAGATCTCAGTAATTTAAGTCGAAGCAAGTGGCAGATTTCAGAGTTCAAGTTGCGCAGGGTCCAAAGGCAACAGGAATACCAAAAGGAAGTGCGCACTCAATTGGCAGACACGCAGAAAGAGGCGAGCGGCTTGTTCAATCGCCTGACTGCGCTTGATTACGACGTGGGCAACGTATTGGTTCGCGCGCCAGCCGATGGAACCGTCGTGGCGCTCAGCGTGTTCACGCAAGGGGGCGTGGTTGCTCCAGGCTTTCGCATGATGGAGATCGTGCCAAACAGTGACGCATTAATTGTTGAGGGGCAGTTGCCAGTTCACCTGATTGACAAAGTGCACCCCAACTTGCCGGTTGAGCTGATGTTCACTGCGCTGAATCAAAACCAGACGCCGCACATTCCCGGCCGGGTAACGCAGGTGTCTGCTGACAGGCTGGTCGACGAGAAGACCGGCCAGCCTTACTACAGCATGAAGGCCGTCGTCATGCCTGACGGTGTCAAGCTTTTGGCAGCCCAACAAATTCGACCGGGTATGCCAGTGGACATGTTTATCAAAACCGGAGAGCGAACCATGATGAATTACTTGCTCAAGCCCCTGTTTGATCATTTTAAAATGGCAATGACCGAAGAGTAGGCAGTCGCAAGCTTGTCAGGCACTGCAACTACTTTTTTGATGGTTGACCGCTGCTGACGTCAATCAGCCAGAGTGTTCAAACTATCAAAAGCTTTTGGCTACTGAGATCAAAAAAGATTTTTATGCTATTAATAACGAAGCTGCTAGCGCCTGTAACTATTGGGCTAAGGCCCTATTTGATGCTAAAAAACAGCCTAAAACCCTAAAATATAGCCGGTTCGTGGGTCGCTGCCGCCTTTAAGCACTTCTTGATACACGGCTTCAAAACTGGCCTGCCCCCTGCGCTCTTGCGCCAGCAGCCACGGCGCATTGCCGTGGGCTGCCCGTTGAACAAAAGTCTGCCAGGCCGACACCAGTTTTTCGCGCAAACCAGCAGCGCCCCAATCAGCGCTGCGCTTTTTGATTTGTGCAGGCGCAAAAAACAGCGTGGCGCGCACGCCCGGAGTCTCTTTTCTCGCGCCTCCTTTTTCCTGTTTCATGCCGAGCTCATCCACATGCGTGCCGCCGATGGAGCAGCTGTACTTGAGGTTTTTAAAGTCGCTGTGGATTTGGCGCCGTAACTTGGCATTGCCCGCAAAATCAACATAAATGCAAGGCGCGTCTGCGGCGATTTCGTCCAGCTGGTCGTAGGTCAACACGCGGTGGTAGCAGCCCAGGCTTTTGCAAAATTCAACATTGCTAGGTGACGTTAACCCAACCACTTCAATGCCGCTGCGCTGAGCCAATTGAAACGCCGTGCCGTATGCCGTTTTGCTCGAGGCGCTTGAGAGCAGCATGACGCCAGTTTTACCGCCCTCACACGCTGCAAAAAAGTCGTTGTCGGCTAAAAAATCATCAATCAAAAATGAAGTCACGAAAAGCGGCCGGAGCAGCGCCTGAATGTTTTCTGTTGCCGGGCTGTAAAGCGGATCGGTGCGGCTGGCCACATATTGGTTGTAAACCGGGTGCAGCTCGGCACGGTGCGGTGCAGCGTCGTAAAAACCGTGTTCATTGACCTTGGCCGGTGTCAGTGTGACGTGGCTAGCCATCGGGTAGTAGCCGTAAAAGCGCTCGCCAACCGCGAGACCTTCACACAACGATTCAGTCACGTTCGCAAAGCCCCAAACCGGAATGCTGCCCCAGGTGGGCTCAGGCGTTGGAAAGAACTTCCAGTAGCTCATCGCGTCGCCAAAAGCGGCGTAGGTGATGTTGTTGGCCGTGAGCGAAAAGCGCTCAATGGCGAGGCAAACTTCACCCGCCTTGAGCGGCTCAAGGGTGATGCTGGTCAAGCGTGTTTGGTGCAGGTCGGTTTTTAAAACCTGAAAATCTGTTTTGTTCATGGCTGAAGGCTAACTAGATTCAGGCTGACACGCAAGTTGGTGAGTTCGCGCGGGTGACAGGCGTAAAAAAGCGGCGCAGCCTGCATGGCTACGCCGCTTTGAATGTCAGTGCTGACCTAATGCTGCATTAAACGACGGTCAACGTCACGTCAATGTTGCCGCGCGTGGCGTTGGAATACGGGCACACCTTGTGGGTTTGCTCAACCAGCGCGTGTGCAGCGGCTTTGTCCATGCCCGGAATGCTTATTTTTAATTCAACCGCAATGTTGAAACCTTCAGGGGTGGCACCGGCGCCGAATGGGCCAATGCCAACCGCGCCTTCAATCTTGGTGTCAGCTGGAATGGCGATTTTTTGAGCACCACCAACAAACTTCATGGCACCTAAAAAGCAGGCTGCATAGCCCGCAGCAAACAACTGCTCGGGGTTTACGCCGCCGCCAGCGCCGCCCATTTCTTTGGGGGTGCTGAGCTTGACATTGAGCAGTCCGTCGCTCGACGTGGCTTGGCCATCACGGCCGCCGGTGGCGCTGGAATGGGCTGTGTAAACAATTTTTGTGGGCTTGGTCATGGTGTTTCCTTCTGGGTTGAAATGCCTCGGGATTGAGGCGGTGGGTGAAATAGGTTTTTGAAATTTTTAAGCGCTTTGCTCCGACAGGCGCTGCCGCAAGGCTTGGAGTTGGATGGTCAGCGCCATCAATTCAGGCACGGCGCACTGGCTGGCGCTCAAAATGCAGCCCGGTATTTTGGCGGCACGGGTTTTAAGTTTGCGCCCGCTTGATGTCAGTGTGATGTACACGCGCCGCTCGTCATCAAGCGCGCGAATCCGGGCGATGTAGCCAGATGCCTCCAGGCGCTTGAGCAGCGGTGTCAGCGTGCCTGAATCTAAAAATAATTTTGCACCCAGCTCAGACACCATCAAGCCGTCACGCTCCCACAGCACCAGCAAGGCGAGGTATTGCGGGTAAGTCAGCCCCAGCTCGTCGAGCAGCGGCTTGTAAACCTTGGTCATGGCCAGCGATGTGCTGTACAGCGCAAAGCACAACTGGTTGTCCAGTTGTAGCATGGGGCTTTGTTTGCTTGGCATGGGCTTATTATACTGCACAATTAAATTGTACGCAATGTAATAAGTGCAACTTTTCTGACGTCTCAAAGTAGTCTGTGCAGCTAAACTGACAGCGCATGAAAAATCAAAGTAAGGCTACGCCCTCCATCATTGAAGAGTTGCGCCCCGGCCAGTCGATTGAGCTGCTCAAAGAGCTGCACATTTTGACGCGCGAAGGCAAGCTCAACCAGGACACCCGGCGCAAGCTCAAGCAGGTGTACCACCTGTACCAATTCATTGAACCCCTTTTAAAGGGCGTGCTGCAAGCCAATGCGGCTTTTACCCTGGCTGACCACGGGGCGGGTAAGTCGTATTTGGGCTTTATCTTGTACGACTTGTTTTTTAACGTGGCGCTTGCTGGGCAACAACCAAGCGGCCACCCTCAAGGTCATATTTACGGCATTGAAACCCGGCCAGAGTTGGTTGAAAAGTCCCGTGCACTGGCTGCACGGCTGGGTTTTGAGCGCATGACATTTTTAAACCTGTCGGTGGCTGATGCGACGACATCGCCTGATTTACCCGAGCGGATTGACATCGTCACTGCGCTGCACGCCTGCGACACCGCCACTGACGACGCCATTGCGTTTGGCCTGGCCAAAGGCGCGCAGCACATGGTGCTGGTGCCCTGTTGCCAAGCGGAAGTGGCGGGCGTATTAAAGAAAAGCAAAGCGCTCAACCTAAGCCGCACGCCACTGGCTGAGCTATGGCGGCACCCGCTGCACACCCGGGAATTTGGCAGCCAAATTACTAACGTGCTGCGCTGCCTGCAACTTGAAGCCAGCGGCTACCAAGTTACTGTCACAGAACTTGTGGGCTGGGAGCATTCCATGAAAAACGAATTGATTCTGGCCAGCAAGTCAGCTTTGCGGCCCGATAAAACGGGCGCGGCTCAACTTCGCTTGCAGCAGGTTCTTCATGAGCTTGGGCTGGCAGAGTTGCAGCGCCGGTTTGCTATACCTGCACAAAGTAGCTACTAAAATAATAGCTGCTTGCGCCCGATTTTATTGAGCTAAAACCGACTTTTAATGCTGAAAATGACCAAAACCCGCAGGTTTTAGCGCTAACTGCGAAAGCGTTTGCGGGTAAGGCCCAAGGCGAGCCAGAAACCCAAGACGGCGTACACCACGAGCAGCGCAAGGTTCTGCGCAAAGTGCGCTGGCCATTGGCCCAAAAATAAGGGCCGAATCAACTCAACAGCCGCCGTTAGCGGAAGATACTCAGACACCACCCGCATGGCAGCCGGCAACTGGTCACGCGGGAAAAACATGCCACTTAAAAACATCGTCGGCGTTAAAAACAATGTGAAGTAGTAGGTGAAAAAGTCGTAGCCTTTGGCCAGCGCATTAAAAATCAGCGCGATGCAGGCAAACGTAATACCAACCAGGCCCAAGAGCGGCAGCGCCAGCAATAGCAGCGGGCTGGTGCTGATGCCAATGGCCAACATAACCGCCAAAATCACCACGCTGGTAAACATCGACTTGAACGCCGCCCATAGCATTTCGGCCAGCAGTACGTCGTCAAGCAGCACTGGCGCGTTCATGATGCCGTCCCAGGTGCGTTGCACGTGCATGCGTGAAAAAGCGGAGTACAGCGCTTCAAAAGACGCTGCATTCATTGCGCTGCTGCAAATGGAACCGCTGGCCAAAAAAACCAGGTATGGCACAGCCGTACCGTTGGTTTGTACCTGCCCAATCAACACACCGAGGCCGTAGCCAAACGCCACTAGCGTGATCAAAGGCTCGGCGATGTTGCCGACCAAACTCGGAATAGCCAGCTTGCGCCATACCAAAAAGTTGCGCCGAAATACGGCAAACCAGCGCCAGCTTAATTGCGGCGGCCTGAACAGGCCGGGCGGTTTCGTTGGGGCCATGGTAATGGCGGTTGATGCGTCAGTGGTCATGCGTCTTCCCGGATTTGGCGGCCGGTTAATTTAAGGAACAAATCTTCAAGATTGGCCGGTCGATGCAGCGTGCGCAAATGCGGGTAACTGGCCAGCGCGTCCAGCAAGCTTTTAGAGTTCTGCGTGTAAAAAAACACCGTTTCACCGCTGACTTCCACGCGTGCTGCCAGCGCCTTGAGCGGAGAGCTCATGAGTTCCAGCGCGCCCGCGCCGTACACCTCCACCACGTCGGGCTCCAAGTTGTCAGCAATCAGTTGGCGGGGCGTTCCTTCGGTCATTTTTTTGCCGTGGTCAAGCACCAGCAGGCGGTTGCACAGGCGTTCGGCTTCATCCATAAAGTGCGTGGTCAGCAAAATCGATTTGCCTTGCTGCACAAGGCGCTGCAGGCGCTCCCACATCAGGTGACGTGCCTGTGGGTCAAGCCCGGTGGTGGGCTCGTCGAGCAGCAAAAGTTGCGGGTCATTGACCAGCGCACGGGCCAAAGACAAACGTCGCTTCATGCCGCCCGACAACTCGCTCAGTTTTGCATTGGCCTTGCTGGTCAGCGCAGCAAACTCAAGTAGTTTAGGAATCCGCTCCTTGATGACGGCGTCTTTCATGCCAAAGTAGCGGCCAAACACCAGCAAGTTTTCTGAGCACGAAAAGTCGGGGTCGAGGCTGTCAAACTGGCTGACGATACCGAGCTGCTTTTTAATAGCCAGCGAGTCGCGCGGCATGTGCAGCTCGCCTTGCCCAGCTTGGTGAAACGACACCGTGCCAGAGTCTGGCGCGGTCAGCCCCAAGCACATGCGAATGGTGGTGGTTTTGCCGGCGCCGTTCGGGCCAATCACCCCCAGGCACTCGCCCGGTTTAATGTCAAACGACAAGTTGTCTACAACGGTGGCGTCGCCGTATTTTTTGCTTAAACCTTGAATACTAAAAATCGGGGCGGCGCTTGCTGGATTCATCTGGATATTGTGCCTTGCTGCTGTTTTTCGCGCCGGTAGGCGCGTGTAAACTGCTTTGTCTTTTTGGTTCTTTATCTACTTTTTGCCCAACCCTCTAACGCCATGATCACCATCGGTACACCCCTGTCCCCCAACGCATTAAAAGTCATGCTGCTCGGCTCGGGTGAGCTTGGCAAAGAAGTATTGATAGCGCTGCAGCGCCTGGGCGTTGAGACTATCGCCGTTGACCGCTACGACAACGCACCCGGCCAGCAAGTGGCGCACCACGCCCGCACCATCACCATGAGCGATCCGGCGCAACTCAAAGCGCTGATTGAAACCGAAAAGCCACACCTTGTTGTGCCTGAAATTGAAGCCATCGCCACCGCCATGCTTGAAGAACTGGAGGCATCGGGAGTTGCGCGAGTCATACCGACGGCACGCGCCGCCCGCCTGACGATGGACCGCGAAGGCATTCGCCGCCTGGCCGCTGAAACATTGGGCCTGCCCACCAGTCCCTATGTGTTTTGCGATTCGCTGGCCGAGCTGCAAGCGGCCATCGACGGCAAAATTGGCTACCCCTGCATCGTCAAACCCGTAATGAGTTCATCCGGCAAAGGCCAAAGCAAAATCTCAGGCCCTGCGGACGTAAAAACCGCATGGGACTACGCCATGGCCGGTGGCCGCGTAAGCCACGGCCGCGTGATTGTTGAGGGTTTTATTGATTTTGACTACGAGATCACGCAGCTCACGGTGCGGGCACTCTGCGCAGATGGCAAAGTAGAAACCCACTTTTGCGAACCCATCGGCCACATACAAGTCAGCGGCGACTATGTAGAAAGCTGGCAGCCGCACCCCATGCGCGCCGCCGCTTTAAAACGCAGCCGCGAGATAGCCAAAGCCGTGACGGACAACCTCGGCGTTGGCTTTGACGGTAAGCCCTCCGGGCTGGGCGTCTTCGGCGTTGAGCTGTTCGTTAAAGGCGACGACGTCTGGTTCAGCGAAGTCAGCCCCCGCCCCCACGACACCGGCATGGTCACCATGTGCACCCAAGTACAAACCCAGTTTGAATTGCACGCCAGAGCCATCCTGGGCCTGCCCGTTAACACAGCCCTGCGCACGCCAGGCGCCAGCGCCGTCATCTACGGCGGGGTCGAGGCCAAAGGCATCGTGTTTGACGGCGTGGCCGATGCCCTGCGCGTACCCAACACAGATATCCGCCTGTTCGGCAAACCAGAAAGCTTCATCAAACGCCGCATGGGCGTGGC
>JANMWH010000368.1:0-2195 GCA_031393945.1 Polaromonas sp.
CTCAGCGCCCAGCGCACTTGCACTGATCGTCAGCACACCAACTTTGGGGTGCAATGTGAGCAAGGCAGGTAACTGCAGCAAGCTCGACGTGACCACCGGCACCTTAACGGCGGCTTGCAACTCCTTTTGCAGCAACACCAAAAAACCGCAACTTGTGGTGATGGCTTTGGCGCCGTCTTGCTCCAGCCTGCGCACCAGTTGCACGATCGGCGTGACGACCCGGCCCGCTCGCAGGCCGGCAGCAGACTGCACCACTTTTTCTGGCCACGCCCCTTTAACAATGCAGCGCTGGGTAGGCACACCAAACGCGTCGGCATGGCCCACATCGCCCGGCAAGCGCGGAAACCGGGTGTCAAGCATGACCACGCCCAAAAACCCGTTCGGAAACAGCACCGCCGGGCTGACCGCAGCATTTGGTGCGGCTGGCTTCAACGGTTCGGGTTCGGGTACGGCTATGGGTACGGTTACAGTCGCAGGAAGATTGTCCCCATTTTTTTAAGTCACCAACATGCTGCCAGTCATTGCTATTTGCGTTGGAGCGTCAGTCGGCGCGCTGTGCCGATGGGGCTTGGGCCTGTGGCTCACGCCCGGCGGCGTGATTCCGTGGGGCACCCTGGCCGCCAACCTGATTGGTGGGTATTTGATTGGCGTGTGTATTGCTGCTTTTCAGGCCATGCCGCAGTTAGACCCGGTATGGCGGCTGCTACTGATTACTGGCTTTTTAGGCGGGCTGACAACCTTCTCGTCTTTCTCAGCCGAAGTGGTTGGTTTTTTAATGGCTGAGCGTTACGCCGCAGCCGTCGGCACGGCCACGGCGCACGTGGCAGGCTCGTTGTTGATGACAGTTTTAGGCATCAAAAGCGCTACTTTTTTTATAGCTGCTCGAGCCCATATTTAATGGGCTACAGGCCTATTTTTCATAAAATTTGGGCTATTTCAGCTCTGACTCAGCACTTTCTCCGACTTGTCTGAAGAGCGTCGCCTGCAGAAAAAACCAGTCAATATTGACGGGTTGTCATGCCAGCATGGCGATGGTTTAATTTAACGGATGAACCCTTTGCAAATCTTGCTGATTGATGACCACGCGCTGTTTCGTTCTGGCATGCGGCTGGTACTGCTGGCTGGCCTGCCCGAGGCGCAGGTCATTGAAGCTGAATCGCTTGAGCAGGCGGTGCGCACCAACAGCCAAAGCCCATCTATCGTGCTGCTTGACATTCAACTGCAAGGGGTCAGCGGGCTGGAGGACCTGGGGCTTTTGCAGCAGCGCTGACCAAGTGTGCCGGTGGCGATGCTGTCGCCTGTGATCGCCCCCGAAACCGTGCGGCTGGCGTTGGCACGAGGCGTGGCGGCGTTTGTGTCGAAAGCGGACACCGCAGAAAAAATTATCGCGGTGGTGCAACAAACGCTTGGGGGTGGACCTGCAAGCGCATTTAACGCTAACGCTGCACCAGATGCAGGCAGCCGCTTAGGCAAATCTCGCCTGACCCCGCGCCAGTGCGAAGTGCTTGATTTGCTGTGTGAGGGCTTGTCAAACAAGATGATTGCCAAGCGCATGGAGCTGTCTGAGTTCACGGTACGCGGGCATGTGCAGGCGGTGCTGATTTTGCTCCGGGTTCAAAGCCGATCGCAGGTGACGTTCGCCGCGCGCCGAGCGGGCTTGATAGGCTGATGGCGTTGGCCTTTCCCACACGCAGCAAGGCCCTGACGGCCGCCGAAGGCCGGATTTTGATCGAACGCCTGCGCCTGCTGCACGGCAGCATGGGCGTGTCGGTCACAGCAATGTTTCCGGTCGCATTTTTGTTGGTGTGGACACTCATCAACGACAACAACCGCTGGGCGATTTTGCTGTGGTGTTTTGCCATATTGGCATCGAACGTGTACACCGCGCTGGACTCTCGCCGCCAATTGAAAACACCGCCGGCAGTCGAGCGTGCCACTTATGTGGTGCGCAAACTCATGGCCATTACCGCGTTTGACGGGCTAATTTGGGGCTTGCTCGCGTGGGGCACGCTGAGCGGTACCAATGTGGCGGGCAGTGTGTTTGTGATTGCGGTGATCGCCGGTATCTTGGGCGGTGCGGTGTCATTGCTCAGCCCGGTGATGCCGGTTTTTTTGGCGTTCGCGGTACCCATGATGACCCTGCTGGTGGCCAAACTGCTTAGCCTGGACGACCCGATTTACCAGTCAGTAGCCGT
>JANMWH010000371.1:0-2617 GCA_031393945.1 Polaromonas sp.
TAGCCGGGCACGACATTGAATACGCCGGGCGGTATACCTGCCTGCAGCGCCAAGTCAGCCAAACGCAGCGCAGTCAATGGTGATTTTTCGCTGGGCTTTAATACCACTGAGTTACCAGCGGCCAGTGCAGGCGCAATCTTCCACGCGGCCATGATCATCGGGTAGTTCCACGGCACGATAACGCCGACCACGCCCATTGCCTCGCGGGTAATGAGCGCCAGCGCCGTGCTGGCAGTGGGCGCTATTTCGTCATACACCTTGTCGGTGGCCTCGCCGTACCAGCGGATGCAATTGGCCGCACTGTTCACGTCAACGCTGCGGGCGTACTGAATGGGTTTGCCCATGTCCAGTGTTTCCATCAGTGCCAGCTCGTCCGCGTGGGCCAGCAACAAGTCTGCAAACCGAATCATCACGGTTTTTCGTTTGGCGGGCGACATGCCACACCAGCGACGGTCTTCAAACGCTTTGCGCCCTGCGGCTACAGCCTTGTCAATGTCAACACTTGAGCACTGCGCCACCATGCCAAGCGTGCGGCCATCTACCGGGGAAATACATTCAAACTCTTCGCCGCTAATGGCTGCAACGCGCTCGCCG
This sequence comes from Polaromonas sp., assembly GCA_031393945.1. Classification (GTDB taxonomy): domain Bacteria; phylum Pseudomonadota; class Gammaproteobacteria; order Burkholderiales; family Burkholderiaceae_C; genus Polaromonas. The sequence goes on from JANMWH010000371.1 coordinate 595, forward strand.
TTAATAAAAGCGCGTCCGTCAAACTTGAGGTCCGCGCGGTTCGTTAAAACAGTCGTCATAGAGCGATTCGTGTGGTGGTTTGTAAATAAAAAAATGACAAGTGGCTTGCTGAAGGTCGGTAAAAGTGGCTCTGTGCCACCTCACAAATGAAAAACGGGGCAGGCAATGCCCTCCCCGTTTTTTATTAAACAGCAGGCAAGCCTGCGCTTCATTTCAGCAAATCAGCTTAGAACGACACCACAATCGCAGTGCCCAGCGTGGTGTTGGACTTTGTCGGCAAGCCGTCGGAGTTCAAGAAGTTAAAGCCAGATGAGCGGTCCAAGCGGTACTCGGTTTTCCACTGCGTGCTGGGGTTAACAGCGTAGTTAAAGCCGAGCGACAGCGCGGTGCGCTTGGTGCCGCGGTTAATGTCTACTACAGCGCCAGTATCGTCAAGTTCGGGTCCGAAAATAGTGGCAGCTGCGCTTGGGTCGTAGAACATACCGCCGCCGTTTTTGCGGTTGTTGATGAAGTCGTAGCGCGCTATTGCTTGCAGTCGAGGTGTCAATTTATAGCCAGTAAAGCCTGACAGGCCGAACCACTTCGCGTCGTCTCCTGAACCGTTGCCGGCACCACCCTTAAGGCTACCCACGCTGATTTGGCCGTTAAGCGCCAGGTCGCCTCGGGTGTAGCCACCGTCCAGTGCAATGAGTGTGAATGGGCGCACACCCGCTACGGTGTCTTTACGCTTTGAATGAGCACCGGAAAAGTTCAAATAGCTGAACTCGTTAATCGTCCAGTTTGCGTTGTAAACAAAACCAGGCGACTTTTTGTTGGTGCTTTTATCATCAATGTTGGCCAGCATAAATTTGGCGACAACCGGACCGAAGGTGTGCTGTATGCCAGCGCCGGTGTAGTTGGTAGCTGACGCAAAGTTAAACAACAAGTTGTGGGTTACCAGGGGGTTTTGGTTGCCAAACGAATACTCGTAGCCTTGCCAGTCAGGTATCACACCCGCAATCAACCTTGTGGTGGCAGAACCCAACGGCACTGAAACTGAGGCTTCGTGCACGAGGTTGCTGCCATTGATGTTCGCGCCCCCGGGCGTCAGGCGAAGCGTCCAATTGATGCCTTCGCCACCCTCTGCCTGTTTGGTAATTTCAAACATGCCAGTGCCGGCGTAGCCGTTGCCCGCACTAAAGCCAGGCGAAGCCGATGTCAACCCATTGGCGGAATTGAAGTTTTTGTCGTACAAATATTGCGCCTCAATCACCCCCTTGAAAGCCAGGCCGGTAAAGCCCGACTTCAATGCGGAGTCTTCGTTAACCTCCATTTTTTGAACCATGCGGTTGAATTCAACCGGGTCGACCGCCCCTTTTGTGCTCATTTGTTGCACTTGGGCCTGCAGGGCTTGCAGCTGCTCTTGCAGCACCTGTATTTGCTTTTGCATGTCTGCGGGGCTTTGTGCATGCGCAGCCAGCCAAGGCATTACAGCTGCAACGGCAATAGACACCGCTTTTATTTTGAACTTCATACTATTCTCCTGTTGTTGATATCGGTAGCAAAAAAACAAACTGGCTCACGTTTTTAAAGCCGCAGCCATTTCTCGGGCCCTGCGCTTTTCGGATCGGGACATCCAGACACTTGCAGCCACTACGCCCAAGCCAACGGTCAGCACGGTCAGCGTAGCAACTGCATTTACGGTTGGGTTGAGTCCCAAACGCGCGCGGCTAAAAATAGTGATCGGCATGGTGGTCGAGCCTGGCCCCGACAAAAAGGCTGACAGCACTACGTCATCCAGCGAAATAGTGAAAGTCAGCAACCAGGCAGACAGCAACGATTGAGAAACAAGCGGCAAGGTCACTAAAAAAAACACTTGCCACGGCTTGGCACCCAGGTCGAGCGCCGCTTCTTCAAGCGAAGCGTCCATTTCTCGCAGGCGCGACGAAATGACTACGGTTGCGTAAGCCATGCCCAACAACGTATGGCCCAGCCAGATGGTCATGACGCCACGCTCAGGAAAACCAAACTGCTTTTGAATAGA
>JANMWH010000417.1:0-2852 GCA_031393945.1 Polaromonas sp.
GCCGCGACTGACTTGGTTTTTAAAGGCTTGACGCAGCCAAGCGGGTACACAGAGCCGTTGCTGCATGCTTGGCGATTGAAGGTGAAGGCTTTGACTGCGTAAGGCTGCTACTTAAAAAATAGCTGCTCGCGCCCGTATTTATTGGGCTATAGCGTGTTTTATTATGAAAAATGGCACTTTTCGGTGCCTTTTTTGGCTTAAAGACAATGGAAGGACTCATCAATTAGACGACGTAGCAGCCGGCGCCCGCAAGTGAGCAACCAAGGCCCGAACCCGTGCAAGGCGCATCCGATCTGGCGTAGCAACTGCAGTAATGTGAGTGCCAAACTTCGTTTCAGGAATCCAGTTGCGCAGGACGCGCACCAGCTTTTTGCTCCGCAGCGCGTCGGCGCAGGCATAGCCGGGTAGTAGAGCGATGCCGCAGCCAGCCATAGCGGCAAGGCAAACTGTTTCGGGATTGTTGGCATGAAAACGGCTGCTCACGCGAACCGCCACCTGTTCAATCACTGGGCTGGCCATGTCGGCCAAGTTACGCCCGGTATTGCGCCGTGCCGCGCGCATGTTCCACGCGTCGTCCGCACTTTCTTGCCAGTAGCACATACAGCTGTGGTCAACCAGTTCCTGCGGCTGAGAAGGTATGCCTGCCTGCGCCAGATAAGCCGGGGAAGCAACGTACACCCAATCGACTGAAGCAATGTCCTCGCTGGCCAGTCCAAGCATCGGCGCGCTCGACCAGCGCAGCGCGAGATCAATTCGCTCATAAGCCAAATCCATCATGCGATCACTTAATTGCAGCTCAATCTCCAAATTGGGGTGCAACTGCAAAAATGCGGGTAAGCGCTTGGCCAGCACTTTCTGACCCCATGAAACTGGCGCTGTAAGCCGAATTTTTCCTAGAAGGCGCCCACCAGCCGCCGCATGCAGGTCTTTCAGGCTTTCATGCACAACGCTGGCCTGGGCAACGGTGCGCTGGGCAAAATCGAGGTAGAGCTCCCCCGCGCTCGTGAGCGCAATTTTGCGCGTGCTGCGGCTGAACAGAGTGGCGTCAACACTGGTCTCGAGGCTGGCTACGCGTTTACTGACGGCACTTTTGGGTAAGCCAAGCGCTTTAGCTGCGCTGCTGACGCTCAAATGCTTCGCGACTTCAACAAAGGCAAGCAAGGTGTCTGTAGAGACAGTCATTGTGTCGATTTAGGCTACAAAGAGTTCCTACTTTAGTGATGGACTTACGCTGTGTCAATCAACACACGAAGTCAATTGCGCAGTACGCTGCATGGCGCTCTGGCTACACCAAGGGCGTAGGTAGACATAACAGTCGCACGATTAGATTCATCTAACAGGAGACAAGACACATGCTAGAAATACACGCCGACCCCATTACGATCAATTGCCGCAAAGTGCTGGCCGGGCTACAGCTGATGGACGCGCCTTACAAGCTGGTTCACGTTGATTACTTTAAGGGGGCTCAAAAAGAAATGCCGTTTATCGGGCTAAATCCCAACGCGTCGATTCCCGCGATGCGTGATGGCGATTTCGAGTTGTGGGAATCAAACGCAATTTTGATGTACGCCGCCGACAAGATGAGCGACGAGCGCGCGTACCCGCGAGGTTTGCGCGTGCGCGCAGACATCAACCGCTGGCTGCTGTGGGAGTCGTCCAGCTGGTTTTCTGCGTGCTATGTTTACCTGGTTGAAAACTGCGTTAAGCCCCTGCTGGGCGGCGCTGCTGACGAGACTGTGCTGGATGCGCACAACGCACAGTTCCACAAACTGGCAACCATCCTTAACGACCGTCTGGCTTCGCATAAATGGGTTGCCGGTACCGCGCAGCCAACGATTGCCGATATTGCACTGGCCGCGCCACTGCACCTACACGGCTGGCAAAAAATTCCGTTCGCACAGCACACCCACATCAAGCGCTGGATGTTTGACGGTATCGAAAAACTCCCGTGCTGGCACAACACGTATGTTGGCGAAGGGTTCAGCCTGGAACCGATAGCGGCATAAAGAAACCACCACACGTCATAACATGCAAACACCTTCCAGTATCTGCCTTCCCAGCGTCAGCACTCAGCTCAACTACACGTTTGATAACGGCAGAGCGCCAGATTATTATTTTTATGAGCCTGAGCCGGGCGTGCAACTCAATCCGCCGGGAACCGATATTCGGGAGGTGTCTATTCTTGACGCGTGGTCGATCAAGGCTTCTTTGTCGGCAGACCGAGAGGGCTTTGAGCATCACGCTTTTGACCCATCGTTTCTGCAATTTGACAACGATGAAGCCGTGAAAAGTGCTTTCTACGACCAAATAATCGCGTTTGTGAAGAAGCATACAGGTGCCGCTCGCGTTTTGGTGTTTGACCACACCATTCGCAAACGGCTCCCCGCTGATTTGGCGGCGCAAACTACCGTGCAACGACCTGCAGTGATGTTGGTGCACAGCGACTACACGGTTGACAGCGGGCCGCGGCGGGTGCGCGACTTGTTGCCGGATGAGGCGGACAGCTTGCTTAAACGGCGCGTGGCGTTTTACAACGTCTGGAAGCCATTAACGCGCCCGGTTGAAGAGCTGCCGCTTGCCATGTGCGATGCCACTACTCACGCGGATGCGGATATGCTGCGCATGAACCTGAAGTACCGCGAACGTACCGGCGAAATTTACGTGATGCGCCACTCTCCCGAGCACCGCTGGTATTACTTTCCCAACATGCAGCCCGACCAGGCGCTGCTGCTGAAAACCTATGACTCTGAAGCCGATGGGCGGGCGCGCTTCATGGGGCACACCGCCTTTGAAGACCCGACTACGCGGGCTGATGCGCAAAAACGCGAAAGCATTGAAGTCCGCACCATGGC
>JANMWH010000438.1:0-3935 GCA_031393945.1 Polaromonas sp.
GCGGCGTTGCTATTGGCGGCCAAAGGACATTCGGCTGACATGGCGCAAAAAAATTATTTTTCGCACACCAGCCAAGACGGCAGAAATGCGGGCCAGCGGGTAACGGCCGCTGGCTACACCTGGTCTAGCTATGGTGAAAACATTGCTGCAGGGCAGGCCTCAGTCGAGCAGGTCATGTCCGGTTGGGCCAACAGCCCCGGGCATTGCCAGAACCTGATGAACCCGAGCTTTAAAGACGTAGCGGTAGCCTGCGTGCGCAACGATGCTGCCGACTATCGCTTGTACTGGACGATGAATTTAGGCCGCAGCCGCTAAATTGAAGCGCAGCGGTTTGTGCGGTTCAAACCGCCCGGCCAAGCCTTGCTGTGTGCCGCGCAATTTGCAGCCGGACTTGCGCGGGTGCCGTGCCGCCCAGCGTATTGCGTGCATTCAATGAGCCGCGCAAACTCAAGCATTCGTACACGTCTTTTTCAATGCTGGCGTGAAAGCCCTGCAGCACTGTTAGCGGCAGCTCAGACAAGTCAACGTTGTGCGACATGGCGGCTTTTACTGCATGGGCCACCGCCTCATGGGCATCGCGAAACGGCAGGCCCTTTTTCACGAGGTAGTCGGCCAAATCTGTTGCCGTGGCGTAGCCGCGTAGCGCTGCTTGTTCCATCGCTTCGGGTTTAACCGTGATGCCTGCCACCATTTCAGCAAATATGCGCAACGTATCTTTGAGCGTATCAACCGTGTCGAACAGTGGCTCTTTGTCTTCCTGGTTGTCTTTGTTGTAGGCCAGCGGCTGTGCTTTCATCAGCGTGATCAAGCCCATGAGGTGCCCGACGACTCGGCCTGTTTTGCCGCGCGCCAGCTCCGGCACATCGGGGTTTTTTTTCTGCGGCATGATCGACGAGCCAGTAGTAAAGCGATCAGGAATGTGAATGAAGCCAAAGTTCTGGCTCATCCACAAAATCAGCTCTTCAGACAGGCGGCTGATATGCACCATGGCGATTGATGCGGCGGCGGTGAACTCAATGGCAAAGTCACGGTCACTTACTGCGTCGAGCGAGTTTTGGCAGACGCAGGGTTTGCCGTTGCCGTCCACCATGCCAAGCGCAACTGCCACGCGGGCGCGGTCTAGCGGGTAACCGGTGCCAGCCAGCGCCGCAGCGCCCAGCGGCAAAAAATTCACCCGCTTGCGCACATCTTGCATACGCTCGGCGTCACGGTTAAACATCTCAACATAGGCCAGCATGTGATGACCAAAGCTGACTGGCTGCGCGACTTGCAAATGCGTAAAACCAGGCATTACGGTGTCGATGTTTTTTTCGGAAATCACAACCAGCGCTCTCTGCAGCTCAATCAGTAAATTTGCTATCGCATCGATCTCGCCGCGCAGCCACAGCCGCACGTCGGTGGCGACCTGGTCGTTTCTGGAGCGGCCGGTGTGCAGGCGCTTGCCGGCGTCGCCGACCAAAGTGGTTAGCCGTGCCTCGATATTGAGGTGAACGTCTTCCAGGTCCAGTTTCCAGTCGAAGGCGCCCGATTCAATTTCTTTTTTGATCGTCGCCATTCCGGTTTGGATGGCAGCATGGTCTGCCGCCGTGATAATCCCCTGAGCGGCCAGCATGTCAGCGTGGGCCAACGAGCCCTCAATGTCGGCTTGCCACAGGCGTTTGTCGAAGAAAACACTGGACGTGTAGCGCTTGACCAGGTCGCTCATCGGCTCTGAAAAAAGTGCCGACCAGGCTTTAGATTTATTGTCGAGTGGGTTCACGTCAGGCTTTCGGTGGCGGTTGGGCTGGCTTATTGTGCTGGCTTATTGTGTTGGCTTATTGTGTTGGCGTCCCAGCGGTGCAATACTGGCGCATGAGATTTTGGCTTTGAACTTGGGCACACCACACAGGCGTTGAATGCAGACGTTAAATGTTATGTCACTGATTTTATCTGGCGCACATGCGCCTTGGGGGCCAAGCGTGTGGCCACTTGTCAGCCTTGCCAGCTCCGCCAGCCCTACCCGCCCATGAAGCCGCCTTTGCAGTCCAATCCGTTTGCGGAGTCCACCGTTCAGGCCAGCCTGATGCCCCCGCTGGAGGGCGCACCGCTGCAAGTTAGCAGCGCGCAGCAACCGGGTATTTTTGAAACCTGCAGCGTTGGTGTTGTGCTGCGTGCAGTGCTGTTTGTGGAGTCGGTCGTGGGCGTTGCGGCTATGTTCAATTCAACTCAACCGCTGGACTGGTTACTGCAGTTCTCGCTGCTCACGGGCGGCGTGTTGCCTGCAACGCTGTCGTGGTTAGTTGTCACGTGTTGGTTGAAAGGCAAATTAGCCCGGCTAGCGATGCCACTGCAATGGGGCAGTGGTGTTGGGCTGGGCGTTGTGGCAGGGCTGTACGGTTGTGGGGTGCTCAATTTCATGGGCATCACACAGAGCGCGCCGTGGTGGGCCAGCGCTGCTGCGGGTGCACTGCTGTCGAGCATGCTGCTGGCGGGGCTGTTTTGGCGCGCCAGGGCGCGCACCCCGGCTGCCACCACAGCCCGGCTCGCAGAATTGCAATCGCGCATTCGGCCGCATTTTTTGTTCAACACCTTGAACAGCGCAATCGCGCTGGTGCGCGCCGAGCCGCGCAAGGCAGAAGCCGTGCTGGAGGACCTGAGCGAGCTTTTTCGCAGCGCGCTGGCCGACCCTGCCGAGTCAGTGACGCTGGGGCAAGAAATTGCGCTGGCTAAAAGTTATTTGGCGATTGAAAAAGTCAGGTTTGGCGAGCGCCTGCAGGTGGTGTGGGAAATCGACCCGGCTGCGGCCCTGGCCAAGCTTCCGCCCCTATTGCTGCAGCCGCTGGTTGAAAACGCCGTCAAACATGGCGTAGAGCCGAGCGCGGGCGGCGCACAGCTCAAAATTTCCACGCAAAAGCGGGGTGCGTCAGTCGTGATCAAGGTCAGCAACACTACGCCCGCGGGCACGGGCGAGCGCGGCCACGGGCTGGCGCTGGCCAACGTGCGTGAACGCCTGATGCTGTTGCACGACGTACAGGCGCGGTTTCAAACTGCATACAAAGACGGTGTATTTCAGGTGCGTATGGAGCTGCCGCTATGACTCTGAAGGTGTTGCTGGTCGATGACGAAGCGCTCGCAAGAGCGCGGCTGTGCACGCTGCTGGCTGAATGCACGCAGCCCAGCGTGATGGTGGTTGCCGAAGCAGCCAACGCAACGCAAGCACTCTTTTGTATGGCGCGCGAGCGTTTTGACGCGGTGCTGCTGGATGTGCGCATGCCGGGTGCAGACGGCGTATCGCTGGCGCGCCGAATTGCCGACATGCCTGAACCCCCTGCCGTGGTGTTTGTGACGGCGCATGCAGAGCATGCCGTGCAGGCTTTTGAAGTCGCTGCTATTGATTACTTGACCAAACCTGTGCGGCTGGAACGCTTGCAGCAGGCGCTGCAAAAGGTGCAGAGGCATGTCGAGTTAAACCAGGTTATTGAGGCGCCGTCAAGCCAGGACGTGCTGATTATTCAAGACCGTGGTCGCACTGAGCGTTTACCGGTAGATGAAGTGCTTTACTTCAAGGCCGAGCTGAAATACATCACAGTCAAAACAGCAGTGCGCAGCTACATTCTGGACGGCTCCATCAATGAGCTGGAAGAAAAATACGCCCAAACATTTTTGCGGGTTCACCGCAACGCGCTGGTGGCTCGGCACGCCATGCGGGCGCTGGTCAAGCATTACGAGCCTGAAGAGGGCCAGGGCTGGGCTGTGGAGCTTAAAGGCACGGACGAGCTTTTGGTGGTTTCCCGGCGCCAGCTTGCGGCAGTAAAAGGTGCCATTGCGGCCTGAAGCGTCGATCTGCAGGTCGGGCGGCCGAATTGCCAGAGTATTTGTCCTACATGCTTTAGGTGTCCGATTGGCTCGACGAATTAACTGGCGGTTGCTTATATTTACGCGTTGAATCCTGCGTC
>JANMWH010000468.1:0-2250 GCA_031393945.1 Polaromonas sp.
TCTGGAGTCAGAGCGCTTTGACCGCACCCCCCAAGGGCGCATCGCCATGGTGTCGCTGGAAGTATATGACTCTGAATACATCGGCAAGGCCGACAATTGGGCCGCTACCGCCAACCGCATGGCCGAATGCCGCCTGCTGACACCCCTTGATGCCGCACAACTTCGTTTTCTGGAAGCCTTTGGCCTGCTGATCGCCAACACCGACAGGCACTACGGCAATATTTCGTTGCTGCTCAAAGACGACGACTGGTATTTGTCACCCACCTACGACATGCTGCCCATGCTGTACGCCCCCATCAACGGCGAGCTGGTTGAAAGGCAGTTCTCGGATCGCCCGCTTCACCCCACAGCAGCCACCCTGTCAGAGTGGCCAGCGGCCAAAGAATTGGCCGCCGTGTTCTGGCGCGCCGCTGCCGCGCATGAATTGATTTCTGACGATTTCAAAGCAATCGCGGTCAAAAATCTGCAGAGTTTGCGGGTGCTTTAGCAGGACATCTCGCATGACAACGAATGGGGCTGCGCGAGCAAGCGACTGTAGCTGGTTCGGGTAGTGTTCAAGTTATCTATGCTGTTTTATTGCCTGAATCAATCTACCGCTGACGATCTGGCCGCATCACCGCAAACATGCCCAGCGCCACCAACGCTACGGCGGCCGCCAATAGAAAAGCACTCGACGGGTTCAACAACCACAACGCACCCGCAATCAACGATGCAGGCAAGTACACCACCCCAGTGACCAGGTTGTAAAGCCCCATAGCCGACGCGCGCCGCTCGGCCTCCATGTCGGCAATAAAGGCTTTGTTTTGCGCCTCGTCAATTGCGTAAAAAACACCGTACAGCACAAACAACACCAACACTTGCCACTTTGCATTCGCAAACGCAAAGCCCAAGCTCATCACAGCATAGGTTGCGTAGCCCAACATGATCATGCGCGGCCTGCCGACGCTGTCACTTAAGCGGCCAATCAGTGGCGCGGCAATCACGCAGGCAATGTTGAACAGCGCATACAGCAGGACAGTGTCGGTGACTGAAAAGCCCACGCTGTGCGCCCGCAGCAGCAAGAAGCCGAAACTGAAATAAGCCAGCGAAAAAACGCCCGCAGTCATCAGATAGCGTTTGAAACCGGGGCTCAGCAGCTTGATGGTTTCAAAAACGTTTTCACGCGAGCGCTCGGGTGCGGGTTGGTCTTTAATCAACGCCAGCGCCACCACGGCCAGCACGGCTGGCACCAGCGCCACCCAAAACAAAACGCGGTAGGTCGCCTCGCCATCGCCCAGCCAGCGCAGCAGGCCGTAGGCTATCAAGGGCCCCAGCACAGCCCCCGATTTGTCCAGCGCCTTGTGCACGCCAAACGCAAAGCCCCGATTGGCCTTGTCGGCCACACTGGCCAGCCACGCATCACGCGGCGGGCCGCGAAAGCCTTTGCCCAGTCGCTCAATGACCCTAAAAATCGTCAGCCCCGTGATGCTGCTGCTGATCAGCAAAATGACTTTGGCCAATGTTGAAAAGCCGTAGCCCGCCAGCGCAAAGGTCTTGCGCTTGCCGCTGCGGTCAGACAGCCAGCCCGCGTAATAGTTGAGCGATGACGCCGACAAGTCTGCCAGCCCCTCAACCAAACCCAGCAGCGCAGCCGATGCTCCCGCGACGGTGGTGAAAAAGATCGCGAACACCGAAAAAATCATTTCCGAACTAAGGTCGGTTAAAAAACTAACCAGCCCGAGTTTGATGACATCCGGGTGCACGCCCAGTCGCCCGCTCAATGGCTTGCCAAGGGCAGGTTGGTATTGGTCGGTGTGGTCCTCTGGCATGGTGCTGCACAGCTTAGGCGCTAAGGCGCGTGGGGTCTTCACCAAGCACAGCGCCTCGATGTAGTCCAACGCGCTGTTCAGCACAGCTGCAGGTAAACGATGAGTGGATTAAACCAGCCTGGCCATCAAGGCAGCTTTAACGCGTGGCCACTCGTCAATAAGAATCGAGAAGTAAACCATGTCGCGCGCGCGGCCTGTCGTGGTGTACAAATGCTGCCTGAACGTGCCTTCTTGAACCGCGCCAATCCGCGCCAGCGCTTTGCGAGATTGCTCATTTCGCGACTCGGTTTTAAACACCACTCGCCTGATGCCCAGGCTTTCAAACGCGTGGCCAAGCAGCAGCAACTTCGCCTCGGTGTTGGCTCGGCTGCGCTGATGCGTTGGCGTCAACCAGGTCGCGCCAATCTCGAGGCGAAAGTGCGCCAGCGCGATGTCCATGTAG
>JANMWH010000070.1:0-2184 GCA_031393945.1 Polaromonas sp.
TCGGGCCTTTTGTGGGCGGCGGTATTGAGATTTGGTTTGCATATGTGCTGGCATTAGGCTTCTTACTCTTCAGACCCCAGGGTTTGTTTGGAGAGAAGATCATCGACCGTGTTTGAGAGCGAAAAATGATTTACAGAGAAACCGGTCAATTCAAAACCACCTACCGGTCAGACAGCCAGATCTTTCCCATCCTGCAAGACCGGATAGCAGTTGGCTTGTTTTTAATTTTTGCGTTTGCCGTGGTGCCCATGCTGGCCAGTGACTATTTATTCCGCGCGATTTTGATTCCGTTTTTAATCATTTCGCTGGCAGCCCTGGGTGTCAACATTCTGGTCGGTTACTGCGGACAAATTTCGCTGGGTTCAGGCGCATTCATGGCCGTCGGTGCCTACGGTGCTTACAACTTTTTTGTGCGCATACCCGGTATGCCGCTGATTCCCACCATCATTTTGGGCGGCGTGTGTGCCATGCTGTTTGGTATTTTGTTTGGCCTGCCCAGCTTGCGTGTAAAAGGCTTGTATTTGGCCGTAACGACGCTGGCAGCGCAGTTCTTTTCAGACTGGATGTTTTTGCGGATCAAGTGGTTTACCAACGACTCGCCATCGGGTTCTGTGTCGGTGTCTAACCTGCAAGTGTTCGGCATGCCCATTGAAAGCGCCACCAGCAAGTACATTTTTTGCCTGGCGATTTTGGTGGTGGTTGCCTTGCTAGCTAAAAACCTGGTGCGCGGCGCAATTGGTCGCGAATGGATGGCCATCCGCGACATGGACGTGGCTGCGTCAGTGATTGGCATTCGCCCGATGTACGCCAAGCTCAGCGCCTTTGCAGTCAGCTCGTTCATCATCGGTATGTCTGGTGCGCTGTGGGGCTTTGTATACCTCGGTGCTTGGGAGCCAGCGGCGTTTTCAGTAGACCAATCGTTTCGATTGTTGTTCATGGTGATCATTTGCGGCATGGGTTCAATCTTGGGCGGCTTTTTGGGTGCGGCGTTTATCACCATGCTGCCGATTGCCTTGAACATCATGTTGCCAGTGTTGGCTGGATGGGTCGGACTTCAAATTTCAACAGCGGGAATCGCTCATGCTGAATTGATGATTTTTGGTTCGCTGATTGTGTGGTTTTTGATTGTGGAACCGCATGGCTTGGCCAAGCTCTGGGCGGTCGGCAAGCAGAAATTACGTTTGTGGCCTTTTCCACATTAAATCTGCTAGATCGTTTTTGTGTCGGTTTTTCTGGTGTTCTGTTTTTCTTAACTTTTTGGAGACAACTATGAAAGTTCGTAATGTGATTCTGGCGATTGCCGCCATGGCTGCTGGCGCATCGTCGCTGGTGGCAACCACTGCCTACGCGCAGGCCAAAGAGCAGTACATACCGGTGCTGTCTTACCGCACTGGCGCTTATGCCCCTAACGGTGCGCCCTGGGCCAATGGCTTTGTGGACTACCTCAAATTGGTCAACGCGCGCGGCGGCATCAACAACGTGAAGATATTATTTGAAGAGTGCGAAACTGGTTACGACACCGCTCGCAGCGTGGAATGCTATGAGCGCCTGAAGGGCAAAAACGGCGGCGCCAGTTTTGTGCAGCCGCTGTCAACCGGCGCGACGTTTGCCATCACTGAAAAAGCCCCTGCAGACAAAGTACCCGTTGTGACTGTTGGCTACGGCCGCAGCGAGAGCGCTGACGGCTCAGTCTTTAAATGGAACTTCCCCATCGCCGGCACCTACTGGGTAGCTGCTGACACGATCTTGCAAGCCATTGCCAAAAAAGAAGGCGGCTTTGACAAGCTTAAAGGCAAAAAAATCGCCTTGGTCTACCACGATTCACCGTTTGGCAAAGAGCCGATTCCGTTGATGCAAGAGCGCAGCAAAATGCACGGTTTTGAATTGCAATTGTTGCCAGTAACTGCGCCCGGCGTTGAGCAAAAAGCCACCTGGCTGCAAGTGCGCCAGTCCAAGCCTGACTTTGTCGTGCTGTGGGGCTGGGGCATCATGAACACCACATCAATCAAAGAAGCGCAAGCCACCGGCTACCCGCGCGAGAAAATGTACGGCGTGTGGTGGGCAGGTGCTGAGCCTGACGTGAAAGACGTGGCCGAAGGCGCCAAAGGCTACAACGCAGTCACCATGCAGCACGGCGCAGAGCCACAGTCAAAACTCGTCAAAGATGTGATGGCCATGGTGCAC
>JANMWH010000112.1:0-3236 GCA_031393945.1 Polaromonas sp.
CAGCGCGGCGGTTTGGCAAACCACGCTGTGGCGTTTTGAAAGCAACGGCTGGCCCGCCAGCGCCCTGCACGCCATCGACATGCCTTACCCGCTGGCGCGCGACGTGGATGCGCAAGCGCAAGGTGGCCGCACATCAACAGCCGAAGCAGCAGAATTCTTAAAGCGTGAAGTGGACAAAGTGCTGGCCAGCACCGGCGCAAGCAAAGTTGTGCTGGTGGGCAATTCGCGCGGCGGAAACGCCATTCGCAACTACATTGCCAATTACGGTGGCGACAAAACCGTGTCGCACGCCGTGCTGGGCGGCACACCCAACCACGGCGTGTGGGCCATTAAAGGGTTCAGGGAAGGCAACGAATTTTCAGGCACCGGCCCGTTTCTAACGACACTCAATACGGCCAAAAACGCCAATGGCGATGAAGTCACCGGCCCCGTGCTGTGGCTAACCGTACGCTCAAGCAACAACGACAAGTTTGCCCAGCCCGACGGCCTGTGGATCGGGGCCCCCGGCACGCCGACCAACGTTACTTTTGAAGGCCCGGCGCTCAAGGGTGCCACCAACGTCGTGCTGGCGGGCATTGACCACCGCGAAACGTCTTTTTCGCCCCAGGCGTTTGCAGCGGCCTACACCTTCATTACCGGCAAAGCGCCGCAAGCCGCCGCCATTTCAAAGCAAAACAATGTGGTGCTGAACGGAAAATTGACCGGCTTGGGCTTGAACCCACTCGACGCTGCATCTGGTAATTTTGTCAACAACCTGGCTCTGCCCGGCGCGCAATTGGTGGTGTACGCAACCGATGCTGCTACCGGCAATCGAAACGGCGCAGCGGTGCACACCAAAACCGCGGGTGCTGACGGCATGTGGGGGCCCTTCGCGGCTGCACCCGGCGTTCAGTACGAGTTTGTTATTCAGGCGCCCGGCTATGCCACCACCCACATTTACCGCAGCGCTTTTGCGCGCAGCAGCGGCATTGTGCATTTGCGGGCCGAGCGCGTGCCAGAGGCCGAAAAAACAGCCGCCGCAAGCATCACGTTAGCCCGACCGCGCGGCTACTTGGATGCGCAGCGCGACCGCATGGGGTTTGACGGCTCAGCTGCCCTGCCCGGCGTACCGGCCAAAGGTGCAGGCGTGGCCACGTCCAAACTGTTGCTTAAAAGCACGGCCGGGCAAGCCGCCTTGCGAAGTGTTTCGGCTGAATTTAACGGTGAAAAGCTGACCGGGCTGGCCTGGCCGACTGCAGAAAATCATGTGGTGGTGCTGGAGTTAACGTATTGATGTTTTATTTGCTATTACTAAGATAGCTGCTTTCTCCTGTATTCATTGGGCTTGGACATAAAAAGTGCAAAAAAATCCTCGAACCGCCCTTCATCGCGTGCTTCCTTTGAGCCGAACCGTCGTCGAAGGCAACAAGCGCTCTGCGCAACACAGCCAGTCACTGGCGCTTAAGGCGAGTCGACAATTGCCCGCGGACGGCAGGCAAATCGCCATAGTTATCTTGTAAAACCAGATTTATTCGTCAATAGCTGGGTTTATCTGCGCCCACCACGTTCATCGCCAAGCTGCGGCGTGCTAAATTCATTGATAGCTTTACAGGTAAATTTCCGATGTTTTTTTATCACTGGCCAATCGCCGTCAAGAAATCCATTGCCGCAGCGCTGATGGCGTTTTCGCTGATGTTCGCCGCAGCAAGCGCAAATGCCCAAGTCTGCGCATCACCCGGCGTGGACGGGCCGGCAACGTTGTCGGGCATTATCAACAGCTACCACGCAGGTTCAGGCTCGGCCGCTGCGGGTAGCAGTCAGGTTACCGTCGCTTCCGTCACGGGCCAACGCACCAGCGCCAGGTCGCTGGCAGTTGGAGATTTGGTGATCGTCATGCAAATGCAGGACTCAGCTGCGCCAGCCAACGCCGGGCAGTACGAATACGCGCAAGTCAGCAGCATCGCGGGCAACGTGCTCACGCTTAACCGGCCACTGACCAACTCTTACGTGCAAAGCGTTGCGGCAGCAGCCGGCGTGACCAGCGCATGGCGTACGTTTCAGGTGGTGCGGGTGCCGCAGCATTCAAGCGCAACCGTGGCTGCAGGCAACACAGTCTCATCAGATCCCTGGACAGTGAACAATGCCAATGGCCAAGGCACTGGCGGCATTGTGGCGCTCGACGTGGCGGGCACCACCGCTGTCAACGGCATCATTACCGTAAACGGCGCGGGTTTTAGAGGCGGGGCGGGTTTTGTCTCGGGCGCTAACCGAGCTGGCGGGACGTTCAGCGACGCAGATTACGCATTTACTACCGGAAACGGAGCCATCAAAGGCGAAGGTACCGTGGGAACACCCTTTCAGGTGTTTAACGGCACCGCTTCGGCGCTGCTTTATGCGACCGCCACTTTTGGCCAAGGCTATGCGCTGGGCGCGTCTGGGCAGGGAGCGCAGGGTAATGCCGCTGGCGGTGGTAACGATGGCGATCCGCCAATTGGTAACCAATTTAATGGCGGCGGCGGCGGCGGCGGCAATGTAGGCGCAGGCGGGCAAGGCGGAAACAGCTGGACTCGAAACAACGCTGCGGGTGGTCGGGGCGGTACGGCAACAGTCAACTCAGTTAGCAGCCTGGTATTGGGCGGCGGCGGCGGTGCGGGTTCTAATAACAACGGAAGCACGACCAATGTCATTACCCTAACGCCACCAAGCCCAGCAGGCCGGACCCTGCCACCCGCGTTCGGCGCGGCTAACGGCGCTTCTGGTTTTATATCCTCATCCGGAGCGCCTGGCGGCGGCGTGGTGTTGTTGCGAACGGGCAACTTGACGGCCTCATCGGGTGCT
The DNA here is from genome assembly GCA_031393945.1 of Polaromonas sp. Lineage (GTDB taxonomy): Bacteria > Pseudomonadota > Gammaproteobacteria > Burkholderiales > Burkholderiaceae_C > Polaromonas. The sequence continues at coordinate 2,818 of JANMWH010000112.1, forward strand.
ATCACGGCACTTGGCTATGACGCATATAACGTTGCGACCGGATCTGATGGTGCAGGCGGCGGCGGCGCTGGCGGCAGTATTTTGGTGACGTCAGCAACTGGTAATGGCGCGGGTCTGAGTTTAAGCGCCGCTGGCGGGGGCGGTGGCTACAGCAATTATTACGACCACGGCCCTGGCGGCGGTGGCGGCGGTGGTTACATCGCGACGAGTGCCAACCTATCGAGCGTGGCTACCAGTGTGGCTGGTGGGGCTTTAGGCTACGACGCCTGTTGCGGCGGCGGGACAAACGGCGCAGCCAAACCATACAGCAGTGCAGGTGGAGCGGGCGGGCTTGCCACCACAACAGCAAGCGGGCCTGTGGGCGTTGCCACCGGCTCTGCCTGCTTGCCGCAGTTAACCGTCACCAAAAGCACCAGCAC
>JANMWH010000128.1:0-6133 GCA_031393945.1 Polaromonas sp.
TGGAAGGCACCCAATAGAGAGAACAGGACGGCACCGAAGATGTGCAGCATGATGGTCACCGGCGATGCAAAAAACCTTTCGCTGTCGCCGTTAACCGCTGTGTGCCCGCCAAGTCCGGCCAGGCGGGCAATACCTGCCGCACAGGGAATGGCACTTATTGCAAGCAGTGAAAGGGGAATTTTCCAATCGGTTCGGATCGCGGATGTCATGCATTGAGTTTATGCAGGGCAACCTTCTTTGTAACCGTACTAAAGTATGGTTTTCACACCCAACTCCAAGGCAATGGTCGCTACAGCAACTTTAATTCCAGCGCACGTGCAACGGCTTCAGTCCGTCTTTGCACGTCCAGTTTGGAAAAGATATTCTGGTTGTGCCACTTCACCGTGCTCAGGGACAGGAACAAGCGCTCACTGATTTTTTGATTGGAATGCCCCTGCTGAATCAGGCGCAAGATTTCCAATTCCCGTGGGCTAAAGGGATCAACAGGCAAATGAGACGGCGTGGCTGCCGTTGTGGTTGCCATTGCGACCCGGCAAGTTCCTGGCGTTTGTGTGCCAAATGCAGCCAATAGTTGTGCGACATAGTGCGCGATATCCGTTTCATGCTGCAGCTGGCTCAGCAAACTATTCATAGGCGCGCCCTCATCCACGAAGAGTCGAATAGACACTTGCGGCTGCGCTTGCGCAAGTGCCTCGCGCAACACTTGCAAGGCGCTGCCTGTTTTGCCAAGTGCATGGCGGATGATGGCCTGCACGACACTGGCTTTGAGTGCTTCCTGCACGAGGCATTTCGCTTCCATGCTGCGTCTATGAGCATCCGTCAGACGCAATGCCTCCAATCCCTTGTCCTGTGCCAGCAGCGCTCGGGCCTGTCCCAAAGGAAGCTGATGTTCGATGGCCAAATCGGCAGCCTGTTGAATTGCGCCACGACGCAGCATGTACAACACCTGCAAGTCAGCTGCTTCTAGCGTCCGGTTCGTCAACTGCCCTGTTATTGCGGCCCCACTGATTCGTGTCAACAAGGCCTCGGCTTCGGTGTGCTCGTTGCGGACGAACATCAAGCGAGCGCGCAATATATCGGCTCCTGTCTCGGCTTTGTTCTCCGGGCGCGCAGCAAGTTGGCTACACAACAGCACATGGAACTCCGCTTCATCCAACTCATTCCAATCGTAATGAATTTTGGCGAGTCCAAGATGTGCTTCAAAGCCCAGCAAATGCGTTGGGTCAGCAATCATTTTTATAACCTCCCGGTAAGTGGCCGCCGCCCGGTGAAGCTGGTAATCGGTCGCTTGAATACCGGCTAAAGCGGTGGACGCGACCGCAGCAAACATCAGATTTCCGGAAGATTGGCCCGCCGCTATCACTTTTGCAAAGGCCGCGCTTGCCTCAACACGCTCCCCTCGAAACATTTGTGCCACGCCCAAGGCGCAGTGCGCGGCGGTGCGGGTCGGCAGACTGTCAGAACCTAGCAATTCAAGGGCGCGGCGCGCATGCGCATAAATGGATTCAGCGTCGTTTCCATACACCGCCAACCACGCCCAAAGCGCGGCTACCTGTCCCTTGATATCTGTTGTCGACAGGTCTTGCGGGCCAATGCGCAAGGCGGCTTCGGCAGCTTGCAACTTCGCTTCAAGCAGACTGGGTTGGCCCGAAAACAACAAGGACCAGCAGAATGCGACCCAAAGAATGGGATAACTGTTCAGCACGGCGTGCGGTTGGGATGAAAGCCACTGTACGACCGGCGCCGTTTCTCCACGAAAGTACAGTGGCATGCCATTGCCTTCGATCAAGCGCAGGGCTCTAGGAATGTCCTTTGCCGAAGTGGCTTGATGAAAAGCCTCCACCTCCAGGCCATTGGCCTCATACCAGTGGCTGGCACGCAGGTGGAAGGTTTCCACAGGCTCCTCTTGACGCAGGCGTTGGCGCAACAAATCGGCAAAAAGGTGGTGATAGCGGAACCACCGCCGCTCCGCATCCAAGGGCACGATGAAGAGATTGGCCTGGTCAAGTTGTTCCAGAATGCCTTGCCCGCCCTGGCTTTGCAATACGGCATCACACAAGCTACCGCACAAACGGTCAAGGATCGAGGTGCGAAGCAGGAAGGACTGTACTTTTGCGGACTGCTGCTGCAAGACCTCTTCGATCAAATAGTCTTGCACGAAGCGATGGCTGCCAGTAAATGACGCAATGAAAGCCTCGGGATCCTGCTGGCGATGCAGCGAAAGTGCCGCCAATTTAAGCCCGACAACCCAACCCTCTGTGCGTGCTTCCAGCGCCTGCACCTGCGCCTTGGATAGATCCAATGCCAGACGCTGATTGAAAAACGCGCCCGCCTCCTCCAAAGTGAAGCGCAGTTGCTCCTGCCGGATTTCTGTGAGTTGCCCTTCGACGCGCAACCGGCCCAGCGCCACTTCGGGCTCCTCGCGGCTGGCCACCACCAGATGAAATTGTGTTGGCATATGGTCGAGCAAAAAAGCCAGTGCTTCGTTGACAGGCTTGCTGGCTGCCAGATGGTAGTCATCGAGGACCAGTATGAGCTTGCCAGGCATGCAGGACAGCTGATTCAACAACAGGGTCAAAACAGTTTCTGTCGTGGCCGGTGGGGAACCGCTCAACATGGCGGCCAAGCCTGCGCCAACGCTTGGTGCAACCAGTTCCAATGCGCCAATCAGGCACTGCACAAAGCGGGCTGGGTCGCGGTCCTCTTCGTCCAGTGATAGCCACGCACTGGGGTAAGGACAATCCTGAGCCCACTGACCAATGAGCGTGGATTTTCCAAATCCTGCGGCAGCACAAACCAGCGTCAACTTGCGGGACAAACCATCCTCCAGCAGTTGAACCAAGTGAGGCCGGGAGACGTCATGGGTTAGCCCAAGTGGTACAAAAAACTTTGTGGCCAGCAGGGCTGTAGACATCCTGCGACTATATCTGGCCAAAGAATTTATGGGGTTGGCTTATTTGGCATTTAGACACTCACTGAAAGCAAGGCCGCGTGGTCGCAAACTTAGCCTAGTAACGCCCGCTTGCCCAGATACGCATACACATTTTCATGCTGACCTGATCCCGCATCCGCAGCAGCGTGCTCACGGTCATCGCAAATTCTCGTCGAAAAACACGACCGACTCCTGCGCCAAACGCTGTAGGAACGCAGCCCGGTCGAAGCCTGGTGGGTCGGCGGCCACGCTGCCGTCCGGTGAGGGCAAATCCATCGTCGGTGTGTTCATGAACGCGTAGTGCCCTGCATTCGGTACGAGTTGCAGCGTGGTGCTGGCTCCCTTCTTGTTCTGCATGTTCTGCATCACCCATTGCGCGTGAAAGCGCGGCACAAGGAAGGTGTCTTTCTCGCCTGCGTAAATAGCTACTGGCACGTTGATGGCTGCCAGCGAGGACGCGCTGAAAGCCACGCCCAGCGGCGCCAAGGCCATCACGGCGCGCACGCGCGCATCCGCTTGCACTGGCTCTTCCAGTCCGTCTGCTGTCGCTATGGCCTGCACCGCGGCGCCGCCCACGGAAGTGGACAACTTGCACAGCACGGGATCCAACGCCGCCTCAAGCTCGCAATGTGCGCGCAAGCGCGACAGCACTGGCTTACCGCCCGCCAGCGCTAACACCGTATACCCACCTGCCGAATGACCCAATGCCCCAATCAGCGGCAGCCCGTCAGCACCATTGGCGATGCGTGCGCGCCATTGCGGATCGGCCAGCAGGGTGTCGATCACGCGTGAGGCCTGGCGCGGTCGCTCAGCAAAGTAGCGCCCTGGCGTGGCGCGCATCGACTGGTCCTGCCAGGTATCGCCCACGTGCTCGACACTGGCAACCAGGTAGCCGCTGCGCGCCAGGGCTTGCGCCAGCGCGGCAAAGCCTGTCTCGGTGGAGGCTGTGCCATGGCTGATCACAATCAGCCCCTTGACTGTCGAAGCTGGTGCGCCATTGATGGCCACAGTCTGCGGGAACGGCCCCATGGGAATCATCCGGGCTGCATCCGGCGTGGGGTAATACAGCGCGAAGTGCGCTGGCTTATCACTGGCGCCGCTAGCGGCCACGGTCATCTGGCGAAAGCCTGCCTCAGTGGCGTTGGCGGCAGGCTGAAGCAGCAGGGCACTGGCCACTGCCATGACAAGCGCAAGAGCACGAAAACTGAAGTTGGAATGAGTAAACATGGATGGATACCTCAAGTGTTGGGTGGTGCTGTGGGGATGAGGGGGCGAAGTGTGCGCGCATTTAGGTGTGGTGTCGAGGGCAGTGCGACGGAATGCAGATAAAGCGTCACCAGATGCAGAAAACGCGCGCGAACGGGAATGTTCTGCCGCTCTAGAAGCCAAGTGTCATAAAAGTGCAAGTTAGCGCTAAAGTCCCAAAAATGCACACAGAAATATAGGTCGGGTTAACACAGCGCCGCCCGCCAAGCGAGCTTCAAACCGCCGTTCCAGTTCGAATTCCGTGTCTGTCGGTTTACGCTTTTTAACTTACCCGACCTACAGACTTTGAACAAGGCAATCGCGAGGTCAAGGTGAAAGACAAAACAAAAATATTTTGAGATTTCACCGTTGGCAAGTCCTCATGATCTCCTTGATCTCTTGGCGAATTCCCCGGCCACCCACCGTGCAACAATTAACAGCATGACCCCAGAGCAGTACGTTCAGCAAAAGGCCGCTTCATCAGGCAGCAGTTTTTATTACGCATTTTTGTTTTTACCTAAAGAGCGCCGCGCGGCCATCACCGCCTTTTACGCTTTTTGCCGCGAGATTGATGATGTAGTTGATGAAGTTATTGACCCCGGCGTGGCGCAAACCAAGCTGGCTTGGTGGCAAGGCGAAGTTGCCAAGGCTTACGCGGGCGAGCCAACGCACCCGGTGATGAAAGCGCTCATGCCGTTGGCACCGGTTTATGGCATTGAAGCGCGCCACTTGCTGGCGGTAATTGAAGGCTGCCAAATGGACTTGGTTCAAACCCGCTACCTTGACTTTGCAAATTTACAGCGCTACTGCCACTTGGTGGCGGGCATTGTTGGAGAAGTAGCGGCGCGTATTTTTGGTCAAACCCAAGACGCCACGACCGCCTACGCGCACAAATTGGGGCAGGCGTTTCAGCTGACCAACATTATTCGTGACGTAGGCGAAGACGCGCAGCGCGGCCGTATTTACTTGCCCATTTCAGAGCTGCAACAGTTCGACGTTAAAGCGCATGAGGTGTTGAAGCGCGAATACTCAGATCGCTTCAGCCAGCTAATGGCGTTTCAAACCCAGCGCGCGTTGGCGCTGTACGACGAGGCGCTGGCTTTGCTACCCGCGCAAGATGCCAGAGCGCAAAAGCCTGGACTAATGATGGCCAGCATTTACCGAACGCTGCTCAAAGAAATCGCGCTTGATAACTACCAGGTACTGCACCAGCGCAACAGCCTGACGCCACTGCGCAAGTTTTACCTGGCCTGGAAAACCCAGGCTTTTGGCCGCGTCGTTTGAGGGCCGTATGTTGAACGTGGCGGTGATAGGCGCAGGGTGGGCGGGCTGCGCCGCCGCAGTTCAAGCCGTTCGGCTTGGCCACCAAGTCACGTTGTTTGAAGCTTCCCGCACCCCAGGTGGCCGCGCCAGACGGGTGGACATCAAGCACAACGGCCAAGCCTTGGCGCTTGACAACGGCCAGCATATTTTGATCGGCGCGTATTCAGAAACACTCAAACTCATGGCAGATTTGGGCGTAGATGCGGACACCGCCATGCTGCGAGTCCCCTTGAGCATGCAGTTCCCCAACGGCTCAGGCCTGCAACTGGCCGACTGGCCTGCGCCGCTCGATGCCTTGCTGGGCATTGCCAGCGCCAAGGGCTGGTCTTGGCGCGACAAGGCATCTCTTCTCACCACGGCCACAGCTTGGCAGTTGCGCAAATTTCAGTGTCCGCCGGCGCAATCTGTGGCCGAGCTGTGCCGCAAGCTCACGCCGCAAGTCATGGCCACGCTGATTGAGCCGCTGTGTGTGTCGGCGCTTAACACACCGGCAGACCGGGCCAGTGGGCAAGTGTTTTTGCGGGTGCTGCGTGATGCCTTGTTCAGCACAACAGGCGGGTCAAACTTGCTGCTGCCGCGCGTTGATTTAAGCGCCCTGCTGCCTGATGCGGCAATCGCCTGGCTGACCGCGAA
>JANMWH010000150.1:0-2949 GCA_031393945.1 Polaromonas sp.
AACCATAATTCAATCACCAACTTAACGTAGATTGGCAACAAAAAAGCCCGATGCAAAGGTGCAGCGGGCTAAAAAGATGGAGAGGGTGAGTTGGGGTGGCTGATGGGGCTCGAACCCACGACAACAGGAATCACAATCCTGGACTCTACCAACTGAGCTACAGCCACCGCAAACCAAATTATAACGGCTTGTCGTGCGGCCAGACGGCGCGAGTTAGCGATTAGGGGCGGTGTCTGGGCTCGGCTGTGCAGAAAGCTGATCGCGCGAAGGCTTGCCAACCTTCATTTCTGTTTTAAAGCGCTCTTTTAAAACGTTGTAGTAGGCAAAGCTTTCAGCTGAATTCCACCACTGGCTATATTGCGTGCGTTCTTGCTTGGCAATATCGGCAGCAGACTCAGTGCGCGGCAACACTTTGATGACTTTAGCCACCACATAGCCCTTGACACCTAAATCTACGCCCTTGAATGCAGGCAGCACAGCGGCATCTGCTCGCAGCACAGCGTCTACCACCTGCGCAGGAATGCCTTGGGCTTTAGCAAGATCCCGCGACACCGCCATGGCGGGCTGTAGCGCCGCTTCTTGCGGCGCAGCTGTCCAGGCGGCTAGCTTGGCTGCGCCTTCTTTGCGCGCAGCCTCGGCACCACGGCTGGCCACCCAGCGCTGGCGAACAACGTCTTTCACTTCAGCAAATGGCTGCGTACGCGCGGGCGTGTATTCAACAATACGGGCAGCAGCCAGTTGATTTGACGCGATTTCAACCGCTTCAGTGTTGCGTTTTTTGTCGATTGAATCGGGCGAAAAAATGGCGTTTAAAAACTTGGCATTCGCAAGCGCGCCGGTAGCGCCTGCAGGTGGGGTGCGGCTGATACCCGTGGCGGTTTTAACGTCGAGCTTGTAGCGCTCGGCGACGGGTTTGAGGCTGTCGGCTTGTTCGTACACGGCGTTGCTAAAACTCTCGGCAGATTCGCTGAACTTCTTTTGCGCCAACTGCTTTTTAACGTCAATTTCAAGCTCGGGCTTCATTTCTTCAAAAGTGCGCTGTTTGGGCGTTTTAACATCAGTCAGCTTGATGATGTGGTAGCCAAACTCGGATTCGACCACATCACTGATGTCGCCTTTTTTCATGACGAATGCAGCGTCTGAAAACGGCTTGACCATTGCCTCACGCGCAAAAAAGTCAAGATCGCCACCTGCCGGTGCAGAGCCGGGGTCTTGTGAGCTTTTGCGAGCAACGTCGGCAAAAGAGTCTGGCGCTTTTTTAACTGCTGCCAGCAAGGCTTCAGCCTGGGCTTTGGCTTTTGCTCGCTCTGCTTCTGGCAAGCTTTTGGCGGCGGTGATCAAAATGTGACTGGCGCGGCGTTCTTCTTTGTTCCCCAAGCGCTGCGCGTTTTGATCGAAATAGGCTTTCAGGTCAGCGTCAGTGACGGTGACGGATTTCTTGAGAGTTTCTACGTCGAGCAACACATACTCAATGCTGGCTTTTTCAGAGGCCTGAAACAAATTTTCATTGGACTTATAAAACTGCTCCAGCTCAGCGTCTGTGGGTGTGAGCTTGGCGGCAAAATCAGCGGCATTAAAAACAGCCAATTGAACTTCTCGCTTTTCAAAATAAGCGTTCAGGGCGGTATCAGCAACAGCGTTTGACGAAAACCCGCTGCCAGACACACCCAACATCACTTGGCGAATGGACAAGTCAGTTCGCACGCCCGCCTCAAACATCTCGGGGCTCATGCCTTGCGCTGCCAGCAACTGCCGATACCGCTCCATGTCCAGTTTGCCGTCTGGGCGACGCAAGGTGGCCACCTCGGGGTTTTCTTGCAACTCGCGCGCCAGGCGCTGGTCGCTGGTGCTCAACTTGAGCGAAGCAACCGCCGCCGCCAGCACGCGGTCACGCACCAAGCGCTCAAGGGTTGCGTATTTCGCCTCAGGAGAATCAAGCAGCTTGGCGTCAAGCGACGGCATAGAAGCTTTCAGGCGCTCAACTTCGCGCGCATGGGCGCGATCCCATTCAGTTTGCAGAATTTCCTGGCCGTCGACCTTGGCAACTACCGCGCTTTTGTCTTTGGACTTGGTGTAGCCGTCCAAGCCGAACAACACAAACGATGGCACGATCAGCAGGAACAACAGCCCCATGGTAATTTTGGTGTGCTTGCGAATGAAATCAAACATCAGATGGGTCCAGTACAGCTGTCTAAAACAAAAACAAAACTAAAACTAAATAAAATTCAAAATACCAACAAAAAAGGCGAACCACTAGTTCGCCTTTAGTCAGAGTTGCAACCGTCTGGGGTCGATGGTGGGTGCTGACGGGCTCGAACCGCCGACCTACGCCGTGTAAGGGCGCTGCTCTACCAACTGAGCTAAGCACCCGACCCGAAACTTTTCACATCTTTTTTGCAGTCAGATTCAGTTCAACGCGTCTTTGAGTGCTTTACCCGGACGGAACTTCGGAACCTTGGCTGCCTTGATTTTAATCGCATCGCCAGTACGTGGGTTGCGGCCAACACGCGCAGCACGCTTTGTCACGGCAAACGTACCAAAACCTACCAAAGATACCGAACCACCTTTTTTCAGCGTGGTCTTGACTGCACCAATCGTGGCTTCAAGCGCGCGGGTAGCCGCGGCTTTAGAAATATCTGCATGCTTAGCGATGTGCTCTATTAATTCTGTCTTGTTCACAAGGGGCCCCTCGTAGATATAAGTTAATCGGTTTGTCTCAATATAAACGCTGCAAGAAAAACCGAAACCGGTAATTACAAGAGGCAGCGCGAGCAGTTTGCCTGCTAGCCTTCATTTAAACCACTGATCAGGTCAGTGTCAATAAGGACCGCAAAATGTCTGCTGCATGATGCGAGATTCTAGTCGCTTTTAGTAGCTCTTTAGTTGTCAACAGAGCCGCTTGACGCATTTTTGTAAGACCGTTACTTCATGTCGGCATCGGCCCGCAGC
>JANMWH010000153.1:0-2067 GCA_031393945.1 Polaromonas sp.
CGCTGGAGCCGTGCGCCATGTGCAGCGGCGCCATGCTGCATGCGCGGCTTAAGCGGGTGGTGTTTGGTGCGCCAGATGCCAAAACCGGCGCTGCGGGCTCAGTCATCAATTTGTTTGAACAAGCGCAGTTAAATCATCAAACGGCAGTGCAGGGTGGAGTGCTGGCTGATGAGGCGGCCGGGTTGTTAAAAGCGTTTTTCAGCCAGCGGCGGCTAGAAAAGCGCAACCAGCCACCGACTGTGGTCGACACTCCTTCGATCCACTGAGCCCCAGTTTTGCTGTCGATTGCATTAAATTTGTAACGCCAGCAGGCTACTATGCGGTGGCGTATGCCGCAGCCCGCCAGAGCCGGCCAAAGATCTAACCTTTCAAGGAATTTTTAATGAACTACGTCCACATCGTTGCCCTTTTAGCGGTCATTCAATTCGTCGTTTTTGGTATGTTGGTGGGGCAGGCCAGGGGCAAGTACGGCATTGCCGCCCCAGCCATGACGGGCAATGAGCATTTTGAGCGTGCCGTGCGGGTGCAAATGAACACGCTGGAGCAATTGATTGCCTTTTTGCCAGCGCTGCTGATTGCCGCCGTTTACTGGCCGCAAATCTACGTGGCGGCGGCTGGCGTGGTGTACCTGGTGGGGCGCACCCTTTACCGCCAGGCTTACGTCAACGACCCCGGCAAGCGCGGCTTGGGCTTTTCGCTGACGTTTTTGCCAACCACGCTGCTGGTTTTGGCCGGGTTGGTGGGTGCGGTGATGCGTTCGGCAGCCTAAACATTAGCCAAGGCAGCTGCAAGCCGCTATTTATTTAGGAGCTGCTCGCGCCCGAATTTATTGGGCTACAGCCCTGAATGTTGATTAATTTTTCTGCAATTGGGCCTTTTGCAGTGTCAGTGTCGGCCTACAGGCAGTTGGCTGTTGCGGCGACGAATCAATTTGCAACATCGTGTCAAACTTACATGAGTAAAAACAGTGGTTGTTTGTGGCGGTCGCCTTTGCCGCCGCTCCACTGGGCAAAATCTGGTTATGCACGTGAAATCTGAACGCTACGACAGTGACGCAGATGCGTTTCACCAAGCGCTGGCGCGTTTTAACGCCTCGCGCATGGCAGTGGCCACGCCGGGCGCCCATTGGCAGCAGCGCCTGGCTGCCGACCTCGACTACCAGCTAACCGAAGGCAGTTTTTTGGAGCTGATGCGCGCCAACGTAGCGCATTTGCTGCCCGCGCCGCAGGGCACGGCAAGTGATTTTGTGAAATGGTTTGAAGACTTGGTAAGCACTGCCCCGGCCAGCAACACGGTCTGTTTGACTGGCTGGCCAACCATGCCAGCATGGCGGATATGCGCTGGTTTTTAACCCAAGAAGCGGCAGGCGAAGCCGGGTTTGACGACTTGCTGGCCTACACGCAAGTCAAGTTGCCGGTGCGCGCCAAACTGGAATGCGCTCGCAACTATTGGGACGAAATGGGCCACGGCAAGCAAAGCGCCATGCACGGCCAAATGCTGGACCACATGGTGGCCGAGTTGGGCCTTGAACCGCGCATAGACACCACGGTTTGGCAGGCGCTGGCGCTCAGCAACACCATGCTGGGCCTGGCACTGAACCGCCGCTACACCTACCAGTCGATTGGTGCGCTGGGTGTAATTGAGTTGACGGCACCGAGCCGGGTTAAAAAAGTGTCAATCGGCATGAAACGCTTGGGCTTAGACGGGCGAATGCGGGCTTACTTTGATTTGCACGCCGCGCTGGATGTGTCGCACGCGCGCGCGTGGATTCGCGAGATCATTGCGCCGCTGGTGGAGGCTGACTCTGCGTGCGCACCGCACATAGCCGAGGGCGCGCTGATGCGGCTGACTTGCGGCGAAAAGTGTTTTGACCGGTACAGCGCGGAGTTGCGGGCTACGTCCGGGGCTATGCCGGAGCCAAACGAGCTGGCCGTGAACGAGCCCGAGTTTGAGCAAACGGCCAAAGTTAAACCACGGGTGTCTGCATGAGCCAGCATGCGCCCCCATGACCTTTTTCGACCCCGCAGCACTTAGCGAATTGCTGGCTCACCTTGCCGCCAGCGGCTA
>JANMWH010000172.1:0-4648 GCA_031393945.1 Polaromonas sp.
GGCTGGAGCAGTTTTGACCAAGACCGGCCGATTTATCTGTAGGGCAAGGTGGTCAAGTCAGCTTGGCAAAACCCACACGCCGAACTTGAGACTGATCTGCCCGCTGGCTTCAAGCTGCCTGCTGGTCTGGCCCAGAGAACCTTGCCTGCTCAAACGGCGCGGGTAGACGGCAAAGCGCTGCTGGCCAAAGCAGTTGCGCCAACCCGCAAGGACGTGCGCTGGGAAATTGAGCTGGCGCCGCTGAGCCGCCTGCAAGCATGGAATGTGGCCGAAATCATGCCCGGTACCAGTGTGGCTGTGCTGGGCTTTACCTTCACGGCTGAAAAAGGCGAGGCGGTGTTGCGCGCCGAATACCTGTTTGTCGCCAGCAATATCTACGCGTTGCGCTCCAGCCCCGCTTAAGGCTTGGGTCAAGGTTCAGGCCGAGTTTGAATAAGCTCAGCTAGACAAGGCTTTCAGAGCGCGCTGCGTGATTTCTTCGACGCTGCCAATGCCGCTGATAGCGCGGTAAGCGGGTGCCAGCGTGGGGTCAGTTTTGGCCCACTGCGAGTAGTAGTCCACCAACGGCCGGGTTTGCGCGCTATACACGTCAAGCCGTTTGCGCACGGTTTCTTCTTTGTCGTCGTCGCGTTGAATCAAAGGCTCGCCAGTGACGTCGTCAACGCCCGCAACTTTGGGCGGGTTGTAGCTCAAGTGATACGTGCGGCCCGACGCTACGTGCGAGCGCCTGCCACTCATGCGCTCAATGATGGCGGCAAACGGAACGTCTATTTCCAGCACAAAGTCTAGTTTGACTCCGGCGGCTTTCATGGCATCAGCTTGGGGAATGGTGCGCGGAAATCCGTCGAACAAAAAGCCATGCGAACAGTCGGATTGGGCTATCCGCTCTTTGACCAGATTGATGATCAGGGCGTCGCTGACCAGCGCTCCTGAAGCCATGACTGTTTTTGCTTCAACACCAAGAGGAGTTCCGGCTTTTACCGCAGCACGCAACATGTCGCCGGTGGATATTTGGGGAATGCTAAATTTTTGGCAAATAAACGCTGCTTGAGTACCTTTTCCAGCACCGGGTGCGCCCAGCAAAATCAATCTCATGTGAAGCCTTTTATTTTTACGTTCTTTGGCAAAGGGTTGCCTGTTTGTCTAACGGTGTCTCAATTAAATCCATTAAAGGATAGCACGCAGGTCTTCAATCGGGCTTACGGAAAACGAGCAGTTCGGCCCCACTGCGCACAGGCCGCGCTTGCCGATTGCGCAGCTATCCGGCTAGCAAGCTAAGCAAACAGGCTAAGCAAACAACAAGCGCACCCGATCAAGGTCTTGCTGGGTGTCGACACCGGCGCCGGGTGCCGAAGCTGTTACGTGCACCGCAATTTTGTAGCCGTGCCATAAAGCGCGAAGCTGCTCCAGCGACTCCAGCAGCTCCATTGGCGCTGGGCTCATCTGCGGAAAGCGCTTTAAAAAGCTGACCCGGTAGCCGTAAATGCCAATATGGCGCAGTGGCTTTGGCAGGGCGCTGCCGTTTTTCCACCAGGCCTGCGCCGCGAAATCGCGCGCATGGGGAATCGCCGATCGGCTGAAATACAGCGCCGTGCTGGCGTGGTCAAGCACCACCTTCACGACGTTTGGATTTTCAAAGTCTTCCAGCGTGTCAATTCCATGGGCGGCAGTGCTCATAGCGCAATCGGGTCTGCGGGCCAACAGAGCGGCCGTATCGGCAATCAACTGTGGATCAATCAAGGGCTCGTCACCTTGCACATTGACGACCAAGGCATCGTCTTCAAGCGCTAGCAGCTCGCAGGCCTGAGCCAGACGGTCGCTGCCGCTCGCATGATCAGCGCGCGTCAACAGCACATCTACCTTGAATTGTTTGCAGGCTTCAATGACTTCCAGGCTGTCGGTGGCAACCACTACTCGCTCAGCGCCGCTATTGCTTGCCTGCTGCGCCACCCGCACAATCATGGGCGTGCCGCCAATGTCAGCCAGTGGTTTGTTGGGCAGCCGTGTGGATGCCATTCGGGCCGGAATGAGGGCGGTAAAGCGCAGCTGCGCTGGCGCGGTCGTCACCTTTTACAGGCCAAGTTCTTCGTCAGTCAACGTGCGCGCCTGCACTTCAAGCATCACGGGCATGCCGTCTCGAACGGGGTAGGCCAGACGCGCGCTGCGTGAAATCAGCTCTTGCGTTTCGCGGTTGTAAGTGAGCGGGCCTTTAGTGACCGGGCAAACCAAGAGTTCGAGTAATTTGGGTTCCATAGCGTGATGGTAATGCCTGCGGGCTGCGCGTCACTCGGTTGGCAGGCGCAAGGCTTTTTCCAAGGCCGTAAAAAACGCAGGCTCTGGGGTAAAAAGCAGCGGAACCGCCAAAACCCGCACGTCAGGGCGCTGCGCCAATTGGAAGATTTTGACGGCGTCTTTTTCGGTACACAGCACGGTCAGCTGTGCTTCGCCGAGCCGCTTCAAGCTCGCCAAGTCAAAGCGACTGAAATCAGCATGATCAGGCATCGCCACCGTTCGGCTGAGCGATAAACCCTTTGCGCGCAGCATGTCAAAAAAAGCTTCGGGGTGAGCAATGCCAGCTAACGCGATCAGCACGGCTTGGTTAGCCTGACTCGTTTGCAGGCTGGCTAGGGGAACCCGCGTACCGTTTGCTGCGACAGCATGGCCAGCCAGCTCGCGCCGCGATACAAACCCCGAAAAAGCCGGTTTAACACCCGTGTGCAAAACCAAAGGTGCCGCGCTTTGCCCGTGTAGCGGCCATGGCTGGCGAAGTGGCCCAGCCGGCAGCAGCCAGCCGTTGCCCAAGCCGCCGTCATCAAACACAACAACATTCACCGTGCGCGACAAGCGCAGGTGTTGCAGCCCGTCATCGCAGATGAGCAAGCGCGTTTGTGGGTAGACTGCCAGCAGAGCTTTGGCTGCCGTAAGCCTGTCAGTTGCTACAAATACAGGAGCTGCTCGCGCCCGTTTTATAAGGGCTGGCTCGTCGCCAGACTCGTCAATGGGCGTGTTTTCAAGCACTTCCTGGCAGTCTGAGCGGTTTCGCCCGTAACCGCGTGACACCACTCCTACCTTGATGCCTTGGTTTGAAAAATAAGCCACCAGCGCCATCACCAGCGGTGTTTTTCCGCCGCCGCCAGCCACCACGTTTCCAACAACGATGGTGGGCACACCCGCTTGTTTCACAGAACAAATGCCGCGTGCGTACAGCCAGGCTCGCAAGCTAATGAGTGCGCCATAGAACTGCGCAATTGGCCACAGCGCACAGGCCAGTGGGCCGCGGCTTTTCCAGGCGCGTTGCAAGGCAGAAGTTAACAATGAGCTCACGATGCGGTGGGCGAGCCGTCAGTTGCCGGAGCCGGGCCTGATTGACCGCACATGGGCAGTTTGCGCCTGCTCAGCGCGGGCCGGCTTGCGCAGCGCTTTGCGTTGCAAAGGTGATCTGGCTGAACCCGCTGCGCCGGGCGGCTTCCATCACCGTGATAACGGCTTGATGAGTCGCGCTGGCGTCGGCGCTGATGATGATGATGCTGTCTTTACCGGCCGTAGCGCCCAGCGTGAGTGCCTCGCCAATGGCCTGCAACGATTGGCCCTCTACCGGGGTTTTATTGACCATATAACGCCCATCGCTGCTCACGGCCACGATGACTTCTTTAGGGTAATCACGCTGCTTTTCGGCATCAGCCAACGGCAGCTTGATCTGCAGCTCGGTGAACTTGCTGTAAGTCGTTGACAGCATGAGAAAAATGAGCACCACTAACAGCACGTCAATGAACGGAATCAAATTGATTTCCGGCTCGTCGCGGTTGCTTTTTCTGAAGTTCATGGCGTGTTGTGTTTAAGCTGGCCCACGGCCATTAGAACTTGCGCAGGCTGTTGAGGTGGCGCAAAAACCGTTCGGACGCCAGTTCCATCGACAGCAAATAGCCGTCCACGCGCCCTCTGAAATAGCGCCAGAAGATAAGCGACGGTATCGCCACAATCAAGCCAAATGCCGTGTTGTACAGCGCAATAGAAATACCTTGCGCCAACTGTGCAGGGTTTGCGCCGCCAGTGCCCACCGCACCACCACCGGCTTGGGAGCCAAAAATCTCAATCATGCCAATTACCGTACCCAGCAGGCCGAGCAGCGGCGCTGCTGAAGCGATGGTGGCCAGCGCGGCCAGGTAGCGCTCTAGTCCGTGGGCAGCTTGCCGGCCTGCGCCCTCGATGGTGGCGCGCAGGTCGCTTTCACTGATGCGGGGGTTTGCGTTAAGTGCCCGAAAGCCGCTGGCCAGCACTTGGCCCAGCGCGGAGTTTTGTTCAAGTTGGGTCACTACATCCGGCGCAGGCACGGTGCCGCGCGACACGGTAATGGCTTCGTCAAGCAGCGTTGGCGGCGCCACTTTTGCCGTTTTAAGGCTGCTAAAGCGCTCAATGACCAGTGCTAACGCCAAAATTGAGCACCCAATCAGCGGCCAAATCGGCCAACCTGCGGCTTGTATGATTGAAAACAACGCGTCTCTCCGAACAAATAAACTGGCTGAATTATGGCCCACGCTTTCATCTTGACTTTCAAGTTTCAGCCAATTCGATGCACAAAAAGTGTGAATAACTTTGTGGACAACTCAGTGCTGAACTGCCTCAACCCCACGCCTGCGTTGGGCTCGCC
>JANMWH010000219.1:0-5026 GCA_031393945.1 Polaromonas sp.
GTACAGCGGCACAATAACGCCGGACTTTTTGTAGCCGTCAATGTGGCTCACGTAGTTGAGCGACTTCCACAAATCCGCATCAAACTTGCCGTCTTTTTGAAACGGCGGGTTGCGCACACCTGAAGACGTTGGCGGCGGCACCGGGTCGTAAATAGCCGGGCTCAAAATGGCGCTGGCGGCAAATAGTTGTGGGTACTTCATGATCAGGTTCAGCGCGCCAAAACCACCGGCCGACAAGCCCGCAATCAGCCGGTTACCGCGCACCGCGTCAATGCGGTATTTGCCTTCAGCGTGCGGCATGACTTCTTTGACCAGCGCGGTTTCGCCTTTTTCTTTGGCACCATCCACCCACCACGCAGCGGTGTGGCCAGGCATGACCACGATCATGGGTTTGATAAGCCTGCGGGCGATCAGCGCGTCCATCGTTTCCCGCGCCCCGCCTTTGGCCAGCCATTCGTTTTCGTCACCTCCGGCGCCGTGCAGCAAGTACAGCACCGGGTACTTGCGGGTGTCCGTTTTGTAGCCGTCGGGCAGGTACACGGTGTACTTGTAGTCGCGCCCAATGGCTTCTGACTTGAAAGTTTCAGTAATGACTTCTCCCGCATGCGCGGCCCAAGCCAGCAGCAGGCACAGTGCGGCTAAAAAATAAACGCGAAGTTGTTTCATGTTGATGTCTCCTGTTTTTATCTTGGCAAACTAACTTGACTAATCTAAAGGTGCTTCTAAAAATTCAGATTTTCGGGATGAAGTGCAAGGCGCACGGAGCACAGCAACCGGAACGTACTTCAGGTACGTGAGGATTGCGAGCACCGCGCAACGCCGCAATTCGCCCGGAAAATGAATTTATAGGAGCACCTCTGCCTCATAAGCATGCAGCGACGTCGCACCGCCGGTGTGGATGAACAGCACGTTCTCATCCCGTTTAAAGTGCCCTTGACGGGCCAAACCGATCAGCCCGGCCATGATTTTGCCGGTGTATACCGGGTCGAGCAAAATGGCTTCGGTGCGCGCCAGCAGCTGCACGGCCTCTACCATGGCGGCGTTGGGCACCGAGTATTTGGGCCGCCACCAGTCGCCGTGGCTAACGACTGCTTCAGGCGGCACGGTGATGTTCAGGCCCAGCAAATCGCACACGGCTTGCGCCTCTTTCAGCACCAGCGGGTTTTGGTCGGCTGGGTCGCGGCTAACGCCAATGCCGATGAGTGGAATGTGAATGTGGTTACCTAAAAAGCCTGCCAGCATGCCGCCGTGTGTGCCAGAGCTGCCTGAGCCGACCACGATGGAGTCTATCTGCACGCCTTGGTCAAAAAACTGTTGCTGCAGCTCTTGTGCGCAAGCCACATAGCCCAGCCCGCCTAGCGCGTTAGAGCCGCCGCCGGGCACGATGTAGCCTTTGCGGCCAGCGCCTGCCAAGTCAGCGGCTACCGACTGCATGCCGGCCAGCATGTTACTGCCTGCAGGCACGACGGTGATGGCTTCCACCCCCAGCAGCCTGAACAGAAAGTTATTGCCGCTGGCGTTTACCTTGTAGCTGTCGGGTACGCGTTCTTCAATTACAAAGCGGCACTTCAAACCTTCTTTAATAGCAGCGCACAGTGTGGCGCGGCAGTGGTTAGACTGCGGCGCGCCGCAAGTGATCAAGGTGTCTGCACCTTGGGCCAGCGCGTCGGCTACCAAAAATTCGAGCTTGCGGGTTTTGTTACCGCCGGGGGTCAAGCCCAGCATGTCGTCGCGCTTGATCCACACATTCGGACCACCGCCCTCGGGGCAAGTCGCGCGCAACGCCTGGGTGAAGTGGGGCAAAAATTCAAGCGGCGTGGCGCCAATTGAGTAACGGCGGCGGGGAAAACGGCTTAAGTCCATGACGGTTTGTTCCTGATGAGGTGGGTGCTTTATTTTGTACCGGCGCTGACGGATTCAGAGGCTGAGGCAGAAGCAGAAGCAGAGGCAGATTCAGACTTTACAAATGTTGACGCTATCGAGCAGCCATAAAACAAGGGCTTGCGGGCCGGCGTGCCAATATCAGTCCAGTGTGACCCCCGCGTTTTTAATCACGCCGGCCCACTTGGATGTCTCTTGGGCAATGAATGTGTCGAATTCCTCCGGCGTGCCGCCAGCAGCGAAGGTGCCCATGCCTTCCAGCTTGAGGCGAGTCTCGTCGCTGCGCACTATGCGCGTGAGTTCATCTGCCATGCGTTTGACAATGTCTTTGGGCGTTGCAGCGGGTGCAAGCATGCCTGCCCACGTGCTGCCGGTAAAGCCCGCAAAGCCTTGCTCAATAAACGTCGGCACATCAGGTACGGCAGGCAAACGCTTGTCGCTGGCTACGCCAATCAGCCGAACCTTGCCCGCCTTGCCCTGGGTAATCAGGCCGCTGGCCGCGTCAAAAAACAACTGGATTTGCCCGCCCATCAAGTCGGTAAGTGCGGGCACTGCCCCCCGGTACGGGATGTGCACCATGTACGTTTTGGTGACGGACTTGAACAGCTCGCTGGTCAAATGCGCGGCCGAGCCATTGCCCGACGAGCCAAAGCTGACCTTGCCGGGATTAGCGCGTGCGTAGTCGACGAGTTGCTTGGCGGTCTTAAAAGGCGCGTCGTTGTTGATTGCCGCGAGCAGCGGCGAAATGCCCATCAGCGCCACGCCAGTCAGGTCTTTTTTCGCGTCGTAAGGCAGCTTGGTTGTTGGGCTTGAATAAAGCGTGTTGTTGGCCGCATAGGCGGCAATGACCACCGCAAATGTGCTGCCGTCTGCCGGTGCTTTGGCCAGCAGGTCTACGCCAATAATGCTGTTGGCACCGGGCTTGTTGTCGACCGTCACGGTTTGCTGCAAGCGGTTTTGCAACCCCACTTGTACGATGCGCGCCATCTGGTCGGTAAAGCCGCCGGGCGTGTACGGCACGATGATGCGAATCGGTTTATTGGGCCATGTATTTTGGGCCAACGACGGCAGGCACACCGCACTGGCCGCTGAAGTGATTGCCAGGCCAAAGCGGCGGCGCGAAATGGACGGGCTCGGCAACAAAGGCTTCATGGCGACTCCAGGCAAAAAGTCATTGTTGGGTGTGCCCGGTTGTCTGCCTAGCGGGTTTGCCCCTGTCGGCCCTGCTTCTCTACTTCCCCGCTGCAAAAATCACCGGTCAAACGCTATAATAAATATAGCTGTTCGCGCCCGTATATATTGGGCTACAGCACTAAAACTAGCTCGCCATAGCCCTGCGGGAGGCGTAACTGACCGCATCCACCAGCGCTACCATGAGCAGCATGGCCAGCAAAATGCTGCTGGTCTCCTGCATTTGAAACAGCCCCATGTGAAAGGCCAGCAGTTGGCCCAGGCCGCCCGCCCCCACCACGCCCAGCACAGCGGCCGCACGAATGTTGTTTTCCCAGCGGTACAGCGTGTAGCTGAGCAATTGCGGCAGCACTTGCGGCAGCGTGGCGTACCAAAATATTTTGGCCTCGCTAACGCCGCGGCTGCGCAGCGCAAACGCCGGGCCGCCGTTGGCATTTTCAATACTCTCGGCAAACAGGCGACCCAAAACGCCAGTGGTGTGAAAAGCCAGCGCAAGCGTGCCGGCCAGTGGCCCCAAGCCCGCGCTGATCAGCAGCAGCGCCGCCCACACCAGTTCTGGAATGCTGCGCAGCATGTTGAGCACCAGCCGACTGATGCCGCGCCAGCGGGCTGGGTCGCCTGCGTGGGTTTTGCTGGCGGGCACGGCTAACGCCAAGCCGAACACCACGGCCAGCAGCGTGCCCAGTGCGCTCATGGCCAATGTCTCTAACGCGGCCCAACCTAGCTTGGCTAAAAATTTGCTGCTGGTTTCGGGCACCAACATTTCGCCGATGAACTTGCCCATTCGGCGAGCCGCGTCCACGCTGAAAAACTGCGCCCATTTCAAGTCAAGCGTCCAAAAGCTGGCAACAGTCAGGCAGGCCAGGCCGAACACAAACCAGCAGGCTTTGCAGCGTGCATCAAACAGCGGCGGTGGTAGCTTTGGTAGCCGGGTGGTTTCAAGCGTTGTCATGGCTTAGCCCAGCTCCCGGCGCAGCCACGCACTGGTGGCGTCGGCCAGCCACACCAGCAGCATGAAAACAATCAGCATGGTGGCGACTTCTGAGCCGTTGAACATCTTCATCGACGCGTCCATTTGCTGGCCCAACCCGCCTGCACCTACAAAGCCTAATACCGCTGACGATCGAATCGCGCATTCCCAGCGGTAAACGGTGTAGCTGGTGAGCTCGGCGGCGTTTTGCGGCAGCAAGCCGTAGAAAAAAGCCTGCATCGGCCCCGCGCCATTACGCAGCAGTGATTGCGTGACTTGCGCATCACCGCTTTCTAAAATCTCAGCGTAGACCTTGCCCAGCATGCCGGCGTAGGTCAGTGCAATGGCAATCACGCCTGCGGTTGGGCCAAGGCCCACCACGCGCACAAAAATCAGTGCCCAAATCAGCTCGGGAATGCTGCGAAGCAACACCATCAGCCAGCGCAGAAGTGTGCGTGCAACGGCAGGCAGCAGGTTCATTCGGCCAGTCAAGGCGGACACCGACAGTACCCGCACCGACAGCAATGCCAGCGGTATGGCCAGCACCAAGGCCAAAGCAATGCCCGCCGTGGCAATGGCAACTGTGCGCCAGGTTTCTTTGGCGACCAGCAGCAAAAATTCACCTTCGATTTTTGGCGGAAAGAAGTCGCTCAGAAATTTTAAAGTGGGCTTGAGATTGCCGGCCTCAAAGAGTGTCCATACTTTGAACTCAGTCAGCACCAGCGAGGGCCACAGCAGTACGCAGCCAGCCAGCAACCAGAACACCCGGCCAAGCCAGGCGGGGTCGCGCTTGGCGCTGCGTGACATCACAGACTGCATCAGCGGCAATGCATCACCGCCGGTAGGGGCGGCGCGTCAGGCACGTTATCAATGGCAACAGCGGGGCCATCCAGCTCGTGAAGGTGCTGCGCGTATAAGTCGTGCAGGTGCTGCTGGGTGACTTGAGCGGCGGGTAAATCGAATGCCACCTCGCCGCCCCGCATA
>JANMWH010000232.1:0-1858 GCA_031393945.1 Polaromonas sp.
GTGGCTTTCATCACGTCAATGTCAGCCTGGTCGAGCGTAGACATATAAATGTTGCGCGGGTTGCTGTGCTTGACTTCCAGGTTGCCCACACCGCAGCACATGTCCCACACGATGTAGTCTTTTTGCCAGTTCTTGCCCAGCGTCTCCGTTAATTTGTCATAGGCTTTGTCGACCACATGCAGCGGCGTGTAGTACGCGCCTTTAAAGCTGCGCTCGTCCAGCGGAATCAGGCTATCGCGGCGCTCCAGCAGGTAGTCGCGGTATTCAGACTTTGGCGGCTTGTGGTAAATCGCCCAAAACTGCCGGTAGCCTTCTTTGTTGCCCAACTCGTAGTTCTTACCGCCCAGGCTAAACACTGGCGCGCCGTTTTTATGCAGCAACTCAGCCGGCAGGTTGGCGTGAGTAGACAAGGTGCCGTCGTGCATGATGTCGGCGAAAAACAGCAGGGCATAGTCCTCTGGCTCAACGCCTTTAATTTCCTGCCCCACCATGGCCACCCATTTGTCAAATACCTGTTTCAGGTTGTCGGGTGTGATTTGCGTGCGCAGAATGTCGCCAGATTTGATGGCGGCTTTGACGGTGCTGATGAACTCGTCTTCGTGCGTGGCGATCTTGAAGGATACAAAGTGCGCGCCAATATGCGCAGAAATTTCGTCGAGCGCTTCTTGCGGGTACTGGCTGGCAGACTTGCCCCATTTGACGGTTTTTTTGGCTAAAAAAGGCAATACGTCGGTGCTTTTCATCAGCGCCGCTTTTTGGGTGTCGATCACTGCCAAAAACGGCGGTACCGCTTCACCCTTGTTTAACGCCACCTGCACGTAATGCAGTAGCTGGGTGAACATTGCATAGCTTGAAGTTTTGCCGGTGTCTTTAGCCTCAAACCAGATCTCTTTGGTCTGGATATCAATCAGGCCTTTGGTGTAGCCCTTGAGCCCCAAAGCCTTTATGTAGGCATCTTTAACGTCTTCTTCGCTCTTGGCGGTTTGCAGTTGGGTGTGTAAGGTCACGGCTTGCGATGTTGTCGGTAGGCTTATTGAACTGAAATTTACTGGGCTACAGATAAATTTCATTTGGTATGAAAGTTATAGCTGCTCGCGCCCGTACTTGTTGGGCAAGCGGCCTATTTAGTACCGAAAATACGGTCCCCAGCATCACCCAGGCCCGGCAAAATGTATCCGTGGTCGTTTAACTGGCGGTCAATGGCCGCTGTGTAAATCGGCACGTCGGGGTGAGCTTTTTTAAGCGTGGCAATACCTACGGGGCAGGTCAGCAGGCAGACGATTTTAATCGACTTGGGGCTAAGCTTTTTCAGGCGGTCAATCGCGGCTATTGCTGAGTTGCCGGTGGCCAGCATCGGGTCAACCACGATGATGTCGCGCTCGGCCATTTCGCTTGGCATCTTGAAGTAGTACTCCACTGCCTGCAGCGTGGCGGGGTCGCGGTACAGGCCGACGTGGCCTACGCGCGCGCCGGGCACCACGTTCAGCATGCCTTCCAAAATGCCGTTGCCCGCGCGCAAAATTGACACAAAAACGAGCTTTTTTCCGTCAATCATTTTCCCGGTCATGTTCTCCAGCGGCGTTTCAATTTGCACGTCTTGCAGCGGCATGTCGCGGGTGACTTCGTACGCCATCAGGCTCGACAGTTCGTTGAGCAAAGTGCGAAAGGTGTTGGTTGATGCGTCTTTGCGGCGCATAAGCGTGAGCTTGTGCTGCACCAGCGGGTGGTTGATCAGGTGAACGTTTGACATACGAATTTCCCTTTTTTATAAACTTAACGGCGGCCGCCAAACAAGCTGCCCAGCACGCCGCGAATAATTTGCCGGCCCACCGTTGAACCCATGGTGCGCACTGCCGAC
>JANMWH010000239.1:0-3052 GCA_031393945.1 Polaromonas sp.
GCGGCCAAAAATGCTGCTTAATACTTTTGCGCCAATCGGCACGGCAAAAAACAAAAACACCGCCAAATCCGTCCACTGCATGCCCGCAAAGCCTTGGCTCGACTGCCCTGATTGCTTCGCAGGTTCGGGCAGGTTTTCGCCGCTGATGCGCGCCATGATTTGATCAGCCGCCGCATCGAGTCCACCCGCATAGTCACCTTGCTTGAAACGCGGCGTAATGGCGTTGGCAATGATTTGCTTGGCGGCCAGGTCGGGGATGGCGCCTTCAAGCGCTTTTGTGGTGGCAATGCGAACCTTGCGGTCGTTTTTAGCCACCACCAACAGCAGCCCGTCGCCGATGTCTTTGCGGCCAATTTTCCAGCTGTCGCCGACCCGCTGGGCGTAGTCGGTAAGGTCTTCGGGCAGCGTCGTGGCCACCATCAAGATCACCACTTGCGCGCCGCGCGATTTCTCAAACGCTTCCAGCTTGGCGTTCAGCGCCTGCAATTGCGCCGCTTGCAGGGTGCCGGTGGTGTCGATGACACGCGCCGTCAGCGCAGGCACGGCCTGTAGGTCAGCACTGATCTGAGTTTGGGCCTGCACCACACCCCAGCCGCCCAACCCTAGCGCTATTATAAACAGAGCTGCTCGCGCCCGTATTAATTGGGCTACCGGCACTTTTTACCCCTGTTTTTGGTCATTTTAGGGCGCTAAACAGCTTATTTCTTCTCAAAGCTCACAGCAGGTGGTTTGGAAATTTGAGCTTCGTTTTCAACTGCAAACGTCGGCTTGACGTTGTAGCTAAAAATCATCGCGGTCAGGTTGTTCGGAAAACTGCGCGCCAAAATGTTGTAGTCCTGTACCGTTTTGATGTAACGGTTGCGCGCCACGGTAATGCGGTTTTCAGTGCCTTCCAGTTGCACACGCAAGTCTTGAAAACCTTGATTGGCTTTCAGGTTGGGGTAGTTCTCGCTCACTACCAGCAAGCGCGACAAGCTTGAAGTCAACTCGCCTTGCGCCGCCTGAAATTTTTTGAAGGCTTCTGGGTCGTTTAATGTTTCAGGCGTGACTTGAATCGACGTGGCCTTGGCCCGCGCCTCGACCACTTTGGTCAGCGTGTCTTGCTCAAAAGCGGCCTCGCCCTTAACGGTAGCCACAATATTGGGCACCAGGTCAGCGCGGCGCTGGTATTGGTTGAGTACTTCAGACCAGGCAGACTTGGTTTGCTCGTCCAGTGCCTGAAACTGGTTGTAGCCACAGCCCGTCAGCGCAAAAGCAAACAGGGCCGCTGCCAAAATTTTAAATACACGTGATGTCATGCAAAGTCCTCCAAAAATCATGATGAAGTCGATGTGCGACATTACCATATACCCACGCGCCCCAGCTATCAGATAACGCCGCGAACTCTACAAGGCAACGCATGCGAAAAGTCAAGCCCCCACCGCCCACCATTGGCAGTGCCGATGAAACCGAAAGCGCTTTTTACCAAGCCCTGCAAACCGGCGACATCGACAAGCTGATGGCCTGCTGGGCCGATGAAGACGACATTGTGTGCGTACACCCCGGCGGCGCACGCCTGCTGGGCGCGGGCGCTATTCGGGCCGCGTTCGACATGATGTTTACCAACGGCAGCATCAGCGTTAAGGCTGAAAAAGTTCACCGTGTTGAAGCGCTAGACGCCAGCGTGCATAGCGTGCTGGAGCGCATTGAAGTGCTGACCGACGACGGCCCGCGCCACGCCTATGTGATTGCCACCAACGTGTATCAAAAAACCCCGTTAGGCTGGCGCATGGTGGCTCACCACGCCAGCCCCGGCACGCCGCGCGAGATGCTTGAAGTCAACGACAGCCCGCAGGTCTTGCATTGACGGCAGCAGTCGCAATGGCGGTTACTTGATGCAATACGCCGCGCCGTGGTGGCTGCCCGGGGGCAACCTGCAAACCATTTGGGCGGCGCTGCGTGCCGAGCGCGTCGTGGGCCAAGCGCCAAGATTTCGGCGCGAGCGCTGGGTAACGCCGGACGCTGACTTTATTGATGTCGACTTTATGGACAGTGCCCCCACGCTTGTCACTTCGTGTACTGCGCTGCCCCCCGAGGGGGCTGGCCTTGCCAGGGGCGGCCCGGCGCGGCGGCCGCACGATTCCGCTCAACCCCTGTTAGTGGTTTTCCACGGCCTGGAAGGCTCTTCCAGCAGCCATTACGCGCAAGCATTTGCCGACGTCGCGCAGCGCCGGAACTGGGCCTGCTGCGTGCCGCATTTCAGAGGCTGCTCGGGCGAGTTAAACCACGGCCCGCGCGCCTATCACTCAGGTGATTTTCAAGAAATCGACTGGATTTTGCGTCGCCTGCAGGCCAGCCACGTCGGGCCGCTGGTGGTGGTCGGCATTTCGCTGGGCGGCAATGCGCTGATGCGCTGGGCCGGCGAAGTCGGAAGTGGGGCAGCCCGAGTCGTTCAGGCCATTGCCAGCGTGTCGTCACCGCTGGACATGGCGGCCGGCGGCTGGGCGATTGGGCGCGGCTTTAACAGGCAGGTCTACACCCGCATGTTTTTGAGCAGCATGGTGCCCAAAGCGCTGCAAAAGTTAGAGCAGCACCCCGGCTTGTTTGACCGCAACGCCATGCTGGCGGTGCGCGACATTTACACCTTCGACAACATCTTCACCGCGCCGCTGCACGGATTTCAAAACACCGACGACTACTACCAGCGCGCTTCTGGCAAGCCGCTCATGCCTGCGGTGGCCGTACCTGCGCTGGCTCTTAATGCCTTGAACGACCCGTTTATTCCCGCGTGGAGCTTGCCCACGGCCAGCGATGTCAGCAGCAGCGTCACGCTGTGGCAACCCACGCACGGTGGGCATGTAGGGTTCACGGCCAGCCCGACGCTGTCTGATTTCCCCGGCCATGTACGGGCCATGCCCGAAGCCGTAACGACATTTTTAGCCGCACATCTTTAAAATCACGCTATGGACGATATTGTTAAAGCCGCCATCGCCAAATGGCCCAACGTGCCCCACTGCTACGGCTGGCTGGGGCTAGATGCGCGCGGCAACTGGTACCTGCGCGACGACGCCGC
>JANMWH010000256.1:0-1885 GCA_031393945.1 Polaromonas sp.
TCTCTACCCACTGCACGGGGAAGGCGAACGGCTGCTGCACGTCGGCTGGCGTGCTGCTGAGTTGCTCCAGTATTTGTAGCAGGCTGCGCCCGTTGTAATTGCACCAACCGGGGTTTTTATCCACAACATTAAAACCAATTAACGCTGAAATGGGAACAATCGCGGCGATGCAAATACGCGCATCATTTGCAAACTGCGTAAGTGCGGCGCTGATGTTGGCAAACGCTAATGCCGGGTCGGCCACCGCGTCAAGCTTGTTGATGGCAAACACAATGCTGGGCACGCGCAGCAAATTCACCAGCAAGCTATGGCGGCGGGTTTGCGGTAACAGCTCGGGCAACTCTGCTTGCCAGTCAAGTTTGGTGGCATCGACCAACACCACGGCCGCGTCAGAGCTTGACGCCGCTGTAACCATGTTGCGGGTGTACTGTTCATGGCCCGGCGCGTCGGCAATTATGAATTTGCGAGCAGCCGTGTTGAAGTAACGGTATGCCACATCAATCGTGATGCCTTGCTCGCGCTCTGCTTGCAGGCCGTCTGTCAGCAGCGCGAGGTCTGTTTGCCCACCGCGTTGTACGCCAGCCAGCTGGTCCTGCAGCACGGTTTTGCTGTCTACCAAAAGCCGGCCGATGAGTGTGCTTTTGCCGTCATCTACGCTGCCGCAAGTGACGAAGCGCAATGCCGCCCGGGTGTCTTGTTGACTATTTTGTTCGGATCCTTCGACAGGCTCAGGACGAACGGATTGGATAGCGATGCTCATTAAAAGTAGCCTTCTTTTTTTCGTTTTTCCATAGACGCGTCTGACGTTTTGTCGTCCATCCTCGTCGCACCGCGCTCGCTGACATCTGCAGCCAAAGTCTCCAGCACCACGTCAGCAGCGGTCAAGGCCGGGCTGCTGACCGGGCAGGTGCAGGTGATGTCGCCCACAGTGCGAAAGCGCACGGTTTGCTCCGTTGCCACTTCACCATCTTTTAACGGGGTGAGTTCAGTGACTGGCACTAACAGGCCTTTGCGTTCGACCACGCTCCTTTGGTGCGCGTAATACAGCGATGGCAGTTCGATGTTTTCGCGGTCAATGTATTGCCACACATCGAGTTCGGTCCAGTTGCTGATGGGGAACACACGAAAGTGCTCGCCCGGCTGAATGCGGGTATTGAACAGCGTCCACAGCTCGGGCCGCTGGGCTTTGGGTTGCCACTGGCCGAAAGCATCGCGGTGCGAAAAAATCCGTTCTTTGGCTCTAGCCTTTTCTTCATCACGTCGGGCGCCGCCTATCAGCGCGTCAAACCTGAACTCATCGATCGCTTCCAGCAGCGTGACAGACTGATGCACATTGCGCGACTCGCCGGGGTGCGCGAGGCGCACCGTGCCGCGCGCCATCGAATCTTCAACACTGCGGACGACTAAATTCGCACCTAGTTGCTTGGCGCGGTAATCGCGGAAGTCGGTGACTTCCTTGAAGTTGTGACCCGTATCTATCATCAGCAGCGGGTAGGGAATGTTTCCCGCGCCGAATGCTTTTTCAGCGCACTTTAGAAGCACCAGCGAGTCTTTGCCGCCTGAAAATAGCAGGGTGGGGCGCTCAAAAGCGGCGGCGACTTCACGCAAAATAAATAGTGCTTCTTCTTCAAGCGCATCGAGGTGGGCGTTGCTTAGCTGGGGGCGCTCAAGGGTGTGTTCGGTACGGGCATTCATGCGGAGATTTCTGTTATTTTGATTTTGGAAAGTGATTCAAACGCGGCAGGCTCTTGGGCTGCGCCACCCGCATCAACGTGCAGGCCGCATTCCTTGGCGCTGGCTTGCTCCCACCACCAGCGGCCCGAGCGGGGGTCTTCACCCAGCGTCACGGCGCGGGTGCACGGAGCGCAGCCGATGCTCGGGAAAA
>JANMWH010000273.1:0-2414 GCA_031393945.1 Polaromonas sp.
TGCCCGTTGGTGGACACGACCACCACGTTTTCAGGTAAAAACGCGGCGGAAATGGCGACTGCAGCATCAAGCAAACCACCTGGATCATTGCGCAGGTCCAGCACCAGGCCCTTGAGGTTCGGTTCTTGCTTGTAAATGGCTTCGATTTTGGTCGCAAAGTCGTCTACCGTGCGTTCCTGAAACTGGCTTAAACGAACCCACGCATAGCCCGGTTCCATGACCTTGCTGCGCACGGATTGTGTACGGATTTCTTCGCGGACGATCGTGACCGGAAAGCTTCGGTTTTCATCTTTGCGGAAAATCGTTAGCAGCACTTTGCTTTTTGGCTCGCCGCGCATTTTTTTGACCGCATCGTTCAGGGACAACCCCTTTACAAAAGTGTCGTCAATTTTCGTGATCAAGTCGTTTGGCTTTAAGCCTGCGCGGTCGGCCGGGGAACCCTCGATGGGGGACACCACTTTGACCAAGCCGTCTTCCTGGCTGATTTCAATGCCCACGCCGACAAACCGCCCGCTGGTGCCCTCGCGAAATTCTTTGAACGATTTTTTATCAAAGTAGGCTGAGTGCGGATCGAGGCTGGCCACCATGCCAGTAATGGCGTCTGAAATGAGCTTTTTCTCATCTACCGGCTCGACATAGTCGGACTTGACCATGCCAAACACGTTGGCGAGCTGCTGCAACTCCTCAAGCGGCAGCGGCGCAAGCCCGCCGCGCGCAACGGCTTGCAATTGCACGGTGGTCAACGCACCGGCCACCACACCAATCGATACCCAACCAACTATCTTGAGCTTTTGACCCATACAAATACCTTGAAAGTTCAGCGCATAGTTACGCCGTAAGTGCACACGAAAAGCAATATACACCTATGACAAAGACCCCTCGTTACAGTTCCGCAGTTTTAAGCTGAATTTGCAATGGGCTAGGGCCGGCTCAGGTGTCGCCCAAATAGTAGTGCTTGAGTGGCTTTAGATGGGCATCGAGGTCGTACACCAAAGGCGTGCCGTTCGGAATGTTCAGGCCCACGATGTCTGCGTCTGAAATGTCGTCGAGGTATTTCACCAAAGCGCGTATGGAATTGCCGTGCGCCGCCACCACCACACGTTTTCCCGCTTTGATCGCAGGCGCCATGGATTCATTCCAAAAGGGCAACACGCGCTCCACGGTGTCTTTGAGGCATTCAGTGAGCGGGATTTGTTCTGGTTTTAGCTTGGCATATCGGCGGTCACTGCGCTCGCTGCGTTCGTCGTTGGCGTCCATTGCCGGGGGCGGCACGTCGTAGCTGCGGCGCCAGAGCAGAACCTGCGCGTCGCCATATTTTTCAGCGGTCTCGGCTTTGTTCAGGCCCTGCAAATTGCCGTAGTGCCGCTCATTTAGCCGCCAGTGGTTCAGTACTGGCAGCCAGGTGCGGTCCATCGCGTCAAGCGTGTGCCACAGTGTGTGCGTGGCGCGCTTAAGCATGCTGGTGTAAGCCACATCAAAGTCAAAGCCAGCGCCCTGCAGCAACGCGCCCGCGTGCTGAGCCTGGGCAACGCCAGTGGCGGTCAAAGGCACGTCGGCCCAGCCGGTGAACCGGTTTTCCAGATTCCAGGTGGATTCGCCGTGGCGGATGAGTACAAGTTTGTGCATGGGATGGCTTGGAGATAGAAGGGAGTTCTTGAGGGCTGGGGCAGGGCGAAAAGAAGCAACAGGCAGAGTTTGAAAAGGCCTAAAACGCTGCGCGAAACGTTTGGCGGCTTCCAGCATTCTAAAATCACTGGTTAGGCAATTTTCGAGTTAAACCGACTTAAGGGATGCAAGTGAAATTTTTGATCGACAACTGGATGCTCATATCCATCGCTTTGGCCTCTGGTGGCATGCTGGTGTGGCCCATGGTTTCCAGCGGCATGAACGCCGGCGCCCTGAGCGCCAGCGCCGCTGTACAACTGATTAACCGTGAAAAAGCAGTGGTGGTAGACGTCGGCGACAGCGGCGAATTTGCCTCGGGCCATGTTGGTGGTGCCAAAAACGTACCTTTCAGCGAGCTGGAGGACAAGCTGGCCATGACGGTAAAAAACAAAGCGCTGCCGCTGATTTTGGTTTGCGCTACCGGAGCGCGCGCAAACCGCGCAGTGGCCGTAGCCAAAAAGTTGGGCTACGAGCAAGCCCAAGCGCTGGGCGGCGGGCTAAAAGCCTGGAAAGACGCCAACTTGCCACTGGAAAAGTCATAAAAGCATCATGCAAAACGTCAAAATTTACACCACCGCTACCTGCCCGTATTGCATTTCGGCCAAGCAACTGCTGAAAACACGCGGCGTGACCGAACTGACCGAAATCCGCGTGGACTTGCTGCCTGAAGAACGCCAAAAAATGATGGACGCTACTGGGCGGCGCACCGTACCGCAAATTTTCATTGGCAGCACCCATGTGGGCGGCTG
>JANMWH010000302.1:0-13558 GCA_031393945.1 Polaromonas sp.
GCAGCGGCATAGGCGGCGTGGATTTTGACCAGGTCATGGCCGCCGCGTTTTAGGCGGTCAATCTGCTCGTCTGTCATGCCCTGCGCCAAGTGCGCCAGCTCGGGGTTTTGGCCAAAGAAGTTGTCGCGGTTAAAGCGGCCGTCTTTGGCGGCAAAGGTTTGCATTTGGCCATCAACGGTGTTGGCAAACGCTTTGGCGAGTGCGCCGGTGGTGTCGCGTGCAAACAGGCCGTCCCAGTCACTGCCCCAGACCAGTTTGATGACGTTCCAGCCTGCGCCTAAAAACAGGCGCTCAAGCTCGTCGATGATGCGGCCGTTGCCACGCACCGGGCCGTCGAGCCGCTGCAAATTGCAATTGACCACCCACACCAGGTTGTCCAAGTTTTCACGCGCGGCCAGGGTCAGTGCGCTCATCGATTCGGGCTCGTCCATTTCGCCATCGCCGAATACGCCCCACACTTTTCGCGCTGAGCAATCAAGCAAACGCCGGTGCGACAGGTAGCGCATAAAGCGCGCGTGGTAAATCGAGCTGATCGGCCCAATGCCCATGGAGCCGGTGGGGAACTGCCAAAAATCGGGCATCAAATACGGGTGCGGGTAGCTGCACAGGCCGAGTGCGTTGTGATTCGGGGCGGTCAGCTCTTGCCGGTAAAAGCTCAGGTCTTGCTCAGTCAAGCGGCCTTCGAGGTAAGCGCGTGCATACACGCCAGGGGCACTGTGTGGCTGAAAAAACACCAGGTCGCCTCTATGCTGACCATCGGCCAAGCCTTCGCGAGCATGAAAAAAGTGGTTGAACCCGGTTTCAAACAAATCAGCCGCGCTGGCGTAGCTGGCAATGTGCCCGCCCAACTCGGTGGAGCCGCCTGTCTCCAACTGGTTGGCTTTGACCACCATGGCCAATGCGTTCCAGCGCATCAGTGCAGCAATGCGTTCTTCTATGGCTAAATCGCCGGGGAAAGAGGGTTGCTCGTCGACATGAATCGTGTTGACGTAGGGCGTACACAACTCGGGCTGCCAGCCAATGCGCCGGGCGCGTGCGCTGCGGCTTAAGGCATCTAGCAGCTGCCGGGCTCTGGCGGGGCCGTGGGTGGCCGCCAGTGCTTCAAACGCGTCTAGCCATTCGGCGGTTTCCTGCGGGTCCGGGTCGGTATTGATGTCTGGATTGAGGTTTGGATTGAGGTGTGAAGCGTCGTTGTGCATTTGAGCTTGAGGTTACGTAATTTCATGCCAAAGGTGCTGCCGTAATGTGGTGACAAATTGCATTTAATCAGCATAAAATGCTGTTAATACTAAATTTAGAAGCGTATGCAGCTTGATTCAATCGATTTAAAGATTCTTAACGAATTGCAGCGGGACGGTGCCCTGTCTAACGTTGAGCTGGCCCGACGCGTGCATTTAAGCCCGTCGCCGTGCCTGGCGCGGGTCAAGGCAATGGAGGCGGCCAAGGTCATTGACCGCTATGTGGCGATTGCCAATGCGGCGGCCTTGGGGCTGGGCTTGAGTGTGTTTATTTCCATCAGCCTGCGCAGCCAAAACAAAGATGCGTTGGCAGAGTTTGAACGCCGAATCGCCGAGCACGACGAAGTGATGGAGTGCTATCTGATGACCGGCGACAGCGACTATTTGATTCGTGTGGCGGTGGCCGACATTGGCGCACTCGAGAAATTTATTTTGAACCAGCTCACGCCAATACCCGGCATTGAAAAAATTCGCTCCAGCTTTGCACTCAAGCAGGTGCGCTACAAGACCGCATTGCCCCTCCCACTGCCCTGAGCTTTGCGACAAGCTTCGCGGCAGCGTTCACCAGCTTTATGGTCAAGTCAAATGCTATGTTTAGCATAGCTGCTCGCGCCTGTTTTTATTGGGCTAAAGGCATTATTTACTCTATTTTTTGAAGACGACCAGCAGCAGGTCGTCGGGTTTGGGGGCATTGAAAGCAGTCCAGCCACGCCGCACAGCTGTTTTCGCCGTCCGCCATCGCAGGCACCCAACTGCAACAGTTGGTACCAAACGTAGTGGCCGCAGCGGGCGTGTTTAGCCACGCACCACCCCAGCGATGAGAACCGCTGACAGCACAAAACGTGTGACTGCTGGTTACATTATTTTATTAAAATGTGCACATTGCACATTTAAAGTCCGGTGATGAACTGCAACGCTTACTTCATAGCAACAGCGCCTCGCCATTTGGTTGGCACGCCGCTCAAGCCACGGGTTCGCCTGCAGTTCTTTTCCAGCCCCTGACCCCCGGGTCAAACCGTTAGTTTTCCAAGACAAATTTTCACTCACCCTCAACGAAAGAAAACCATGAAAAACGCAAAACCAGACATCTCGAATGCAGCTAAAAAAGGCATTACCCGCCGCGAAGGCTTAACCTTGACGCTGCTGAGCAGCGCTTTGGTGCTGGCCGGTTGCGGCGGTGGCGGGGGCGGCACAACCGCATCGGCCGGTGGCGCGGCAGGCACCGGCGGCACAGGCGCAGCTGGGGGGTCGTCGGCAACAGGCGCCATCACTGGCTTTGGCTCAATCATCGTTGGTGGCGTCCGCTTTGACGACTCGGCCGCCAGCGTGCAAGATGATGACGGCGTCAGCATGAACAGCGGCGATCTGAAACTGGGCATGGTCGTCAAGATCAAGGGCGAAAAGAAAACCGACGACGGCATCAGCATCCGTGCAAAAGCCAACAGCGTTGAAGTGCGCAGCGAACTCCAGGGCCCGGTCGACTCCAAGACTGCCGACTCGATAGTGGTGCTGGGGCAAACCGTGAAGATTTCAGCCTCAACCTTTTTTGAAGATGGCTTGAGCCTTGCCACCCTTGTGGTCGGCGCGGTGGTGGAAGTACACGGCTTTGTCGACCCGGTCAACAACGCCCTGACCGCTACCCGAATTGAAAGCAAACCAAACGCCAAAGTCTTCAAACTGCAAGGCGCTATCAAGGAACTGAACACTGCCGCCAAAACGTTCAGCATTGGCACCGTGACCATCAGCTACCTGACTGCGGAAGTGCCTGCGAGCCTTATTCTGGCAAACGACTTGGTCGTGCGGGTGCGTCTGGCAACGACACCGCTAACGGGCACCCGCACCGCTTTGAAAATTCGCAAAGTCGAGATCGAAAACGAAGATCGCAACGAAGCCGAGGTCGAGGGCATCATCACGGCGTTCACCTCGTCTAGCAAGTTCAGCGTGAACGGATTGCCGGTTGACGCCAGCAACGCTGCGTTTGAAGGCGGTACGGCGGGCGTTGTGTTGGGTGCACGGGTCGAAGTCGAGGGCAGCGTTGTGAACGGCGTGCTGGTCGCCAAGAAGGTCGAAGTAGAGGGCGGCGAGGAAGCCGCGAAGTTTGAGCTGCACGGCACCATCAGTTTGCTGAACACAACCGCTAAAACGTTTGTACTGCGCGGCCTGACGGTGGACTATGGCTCGGCCACCTTCGCTGCGGGCGTGACTGCTTTGACGCTCGCCAACGGCCTGAACCTGGAGGTCAAGGGCAGGCGCTCAGTCAGTAACGTGATTGTAGCCACCCGCATTTCCCTGGAAAAATAGTTTTGCAGACCGGGCGGCTGCCAGCAAGTCATGCGGCCGCTCGCTGCCCACGCGCGTCACGCCTTTATAGTTCTGCAGTATGCAAAAGCCTACCGCGCTACCCACCATGCCGCCAGAGGACGCCCGCGACCTGCGCGATATGCAGTCGGTGCATGCCGACCAGCTTGCAGCGATTGCCGCACTCGATTGTGTCTTTGCACCACTTGCGCAGCTCTGCCTGGCCAAAGGCATTCGCATCCAAGCGGTTGAAGAACGCCTGCGCGTGGCTTTCTTGCAAGCTGCACGCAACACCCAGCCGGCCGCTGCGTCTAGCCGCGTGACCAGCCGCATCAGCGCTGCAACTGGACTAACCCGCCGAGAAGTGGACCGGTTGGCGAGCACGCCGACGATTGCCGCCCAAGCGCCGCGTTCACCCATCACCGAATTGTTTACCCGCTGGTTGTCTGACCCGGCGCTGCACGGCGCAGACCAGCAACCCAGACCACTGCCGCGTCAGGGGCCCGCTCCGAGTTTTGAAGCTTTGGCCCAGTCCGTAACGCAGGACGTTCACCCCCGCACGCTGCTAGATGAGCTGTGCCGCTTGCAATTGGCCGCGCATGACCCTGCGACCGACGAGGTCAGGCTGCTGCGCGATGCTTTCGTGCCCAGCGGTGACTGGGCCCGCATGATGGGCTACGTGGCTGACAACGTGGGCGACCACTTTCGCGCTGCAGTCGCTAACGTATTACAAGACGGCAAGCAGCAGCTGGAGCAGGCCATATTTGCCGATGAACTGTCCGCCGAATCGCTGGTAGAAACCGCTGCGGTGATGACGGCCCAATGGCGCAGGCTGCTGACTGAAGTTGCCCCGCAGCTAGAAAAAATGATTCAAAAAGACCGGCAGCTGGGTCGGCTGCAAGACCGCAGCATCCGCATCGGTATGTTCACCTGGTCAACCACCATGCCGCCAATAGCGACGCCCCCCATTGCTAGCAATAAACCGGAGATCACCCCATGAAACACCGCCTAAAAACACCGCGTATCGCAGGCATTGACCCATCTGGCCAAATAGACCGACGCGATACGCTCCTGCTGGCTGCACTGGCCAGCGCGCTGGCACTGGCCGGCTGCGGTGGCGGCGCATCGGGTGGCGGTGCCGTCGCGGGCGTCACCAGTGGCGGCACGGGCTCTTTTTCAACCGGCGCCATTACCGGCTTTGGCTCAATCTTCATCGGTGCTATCCGGTTTGACGATTCGAAAGCCAGCCGCATTGTCGATGTCGATGATGACAACACTGATCTGCGCGGCCAGCTCAAGCTGGGCATGGTGGTGCGGGTCAAAGGCCAAGCCAAAATAGGCACCAGTGTGGATGCAGAAACGATTGAGGTACGCAGCGAATTGCTGGGGCCGGTGAGCCGCATTGATGCTGCGACGCTGACAGTTTTGGGGCAAACAGTCCAGCTGACCGCCACCACTTTTTTTGGCGACGGCCTGGCCGGTCTGACCTCGTTAGCTGTCAACAATATTGTGGAGGTACACGGTTTCGTCAATGCACAGAACAACACCATCACCGCCACCCGCATTGACCGCAAATCGGCAGGCAGCGTGAAAGCCTACAAACTGCAGGGCTTCGTTCAAAGGTTGACTGCCAACACGTTTCAAATTGCTGAGCTGGTCATTAACACCGCCGCCGCGATTGCGCTGCCCAACAGCCCGGTGCTGGCCAACGGTTTGCTGGTGCGCCTGCGCCTTGAGCCGACGCTGAGCGCGGGGTCGCGCAACGCTATCAGCATCCGTTCGGTCGAGCTTGAGGTTTCGGATCGCACCGAGGCCGACGTCGAAGGCACCATCACTGCGCTTACTTCTAACAGCCAGTTCAGCGTTAACGGGCTGGCGGTGCAGGCTAGCGGCGCGGTGGTACCGCCTGGGCTAAAACTGGGGGACCGCGTAGATGTGGAGGGCGCGCTGGTCAAAGGCGTGCTCGTGGCCAAAACGGTCAAACTGGAAGACGAAAAAGATCCGCTGAAGTTTGAGCTGAATGGCGCGGTCAGCAGCTTGAACCTGACTGCGAAGACTTTTTTGGTGCGCGGCGTGACTGTGGACTACAGCGCTGCCGAATTCAGAAATGGCACACTTAGCAGCCTGATCGATACCGTCGTGGTTGAAGTCAAAGGCGTAGCATCGGCCGATGGCGTTCGAATCAATGCAACCCGTATTTCCTTTAGATAAATGTTGACAGCGCGCCCGGCAGGCGATGTGCTGCTCAAATTTAAGGAGTTTGCTCAGCGTAAATCTGTGCGATTCAGCGCGCAATGGTGCGGCTGAGCGCGCGGCGGATGGCTGTCGCAGGTGCGCTGGGGCAAACCCTTTTCACGCGCATCGAAGTTACCCGCATCGCATTTATTGACTTGCGCCGCGCCGTTAAATTCATTGAATAAATTTGCCAACGGTGATTAGCGCCTGCGGGCAGGCTTGCGCGAGTTGTCGTAAAAAGTGGGCGGCTTGTTGGCGAGCCACGCAATAAACGTGGCGATTTCTACATGCGCTTGCAGGGCTGCCCACGTGCTGAAGCCTCTGGCCAATTCACGCTCGCTGAATGTCGCGTGTATTTTGCGGTGGCAAATGCGGTGAATGACTGCAGTGTTGTCCAACGTTTTGCCGCCCTGGCTTTTGGGCACCAGATGGTGCTCGTCCACGCTGCGGCCCGGTACCAGCAGACGGCTGCACAGCGGGCACTGCGCCACTTCGGCGGGCGGGGCGTGGCCCAGCGGCGTGGTTCCTCGTAAAGCGCGCCTGGATACCATTCGGTTAACTTTTGCTATGTAAAAAGTAGCCGACAGCCCCTGTATTGACTGGGCTAGGGCGACTATTTATCGATTTATCGGTCTATTTCGGTATTAAAAGCCACAGGCATCTTGTCATTGCTGCGTTAGCGCAGGCTGTCGGTCTGTGTGGGTTCGCCTTCAATTTCCCTAATTTTATCGAGCACTTCTTTTTGGCGCTGGCCTCTGGCCTGCCTGGAGCTATTTAAGTCAGTCACGACGGAGCTGTCAATAAACTGGACCCGGCGTTGGGGCGTCAAGCGCATCATGTTTAGCCTGCGGGTGAGCAGCGCCATCACGTTGCTGGCGCTGGTGGTGCCCAGCGTTTCTTGCCACATGGCGATGTGCAAATTGACTGAAAGCGGCGCGCCTGTGTTCCGCCTGGCGTCGCTGGCGCGAAGCGACGCGGCCATGATTTGGCTTGCCGTAGCGGACAAGGCGTCGCGGGTGATCGGGCCTTCAAGCAGTATTAAAAAATGACCTTCGTCCTGGCGCACCACGCTGTCGATGTCTCGCGCGGCGCCGCGAAGCAGCTCGCCAATGCGGCGTAATATTTGGGTGCGTTGGGCGCTGGTGCCCAGGGTGGCGTAGCTGTCTGCATCCACCCAACGAATCATCATCACGCCGCTGCCCAACTTGCTGCGGCTGCCGCGCAGCAGTAGCCGTTGCAACCGGGATTTCGCTTTGTGCGCCAGCAGCAAACCAGTTTCGGCGTCGTAGTCGGCCAGCGCTTGGGCGCGACCGCCGGACAGCAGCGCCGAGCGGCTGCGCCAGGTCAAGGCTGCCAACAAAATCAGCAAGCCCAAAGCTGAGCCAGACATGGCGATTAGCTGCGCAATTTCCACGTGCTCCAGCCAGCCCCAGTTGTAGGCCACGCGGCTAGCCGCGGCGAACCCAATGGGCAGCAAGCCGAGCAACAACCACTTGTTTAAACGATTGCCACGCCACACCAGCCACAGCAGGCTGGACGTGATGAAAACCACCATGAAAGCTGACCACGCGTTTTTGATGTCGCGGTGAATCAGGTTGACTTCCAGTGCAGTAGCAACCGACATTAACGAGCCGATCACGGCCAAGCCCCGCAGCAGCCGGTACAGGGCAGGGTGCGTGTCTTGTGCGTAGCTGGCGCGCGCCACCAACCAGGTCGCCGCAGCCAGCGCCGCCAATGAAACGGCCCATGGCATTGACTGGTTGAAGTGCTGACTGCCCGGCCAAAGCTGCCAGCCGGTAAAGCCCAGCAGCGTGAGTTGGTTTAAAAGCAGCAGCACCACGAAAGTGCAGAGCCATAAAAAATGGGTGTTTTTGGCTACGGCGTATGCCGCAATGCAAAGCGCCGCCACCAAGCTGAATATGCCGACCAACACCCCCATCATTGCGCCGACACTGTAGGCACCCGAAATGTATTCGATGGTGGACAGCAGCTGTGGTCGCTCTGACAAAGGCGTTGGATTTTCCAGACTCAAAAAGTAAGTTTGCGACTGGGTAGTGCTGGTTTTGAGTTCAAACGTGGGTGTGCGTGTTTTCAGTGGCCACTGGGCTGGAGCTTTGTAGTAGCCAGCCGACTGCACCTGCCATGCGCCCTGCGCATCTTGGCTATACAGGCTGACTTTGTACAAATTAATGCGCGGCATGCGCAGGTACCAGATGTCAACTGTGGCCGTGGGGGCCACCGTTAAGCGCAACCATACGTCTTGTGTAGCGCTGGTGGGCAATTTCAGGCCGCGCTTAACGTCTGCAAACGCCCAGGCGCCGGGGGCACTAACGAATACCGCTGGGCTGGCTGCGGCCGCGCTGGGGTTTTCAGGCTTGGGTACGGCCACCCACTGCAAGGGCGCAGCCAATATCGGTTGCGGACTATCGGCGTAGAGCCGGTCGAATGCCTGCGCCTGCGCTTGTTGACCCCAACAGGTCAGCACCAGTAAACACACTGCCAAGAACGCTTTCACCGATTACCCCATTGCAAAACACTTTTGTATACATTTTGACGAAGTGTAAAGGCAACAT
The DNA here is from genome assembly GCA_031393945.1 of Polaromonas sp. Classification (GTDB taxonomy): domain Bacteria; phylum Pseudomonadota; class Gammaproteobacteria; order Burkholderiales; family Burkholderiaceae_C; genus Polaromonas. The sequence continues at coordinate 8,345 of JANMWH010000302.1, forward strand.
GAAAGTTGGTGTAACCGTTACATATTAAAAATACTTTAAAAGCAACAATTCGGGCAGTTTCTATTTTTAAAAATTAATACTTTTTTATCTATTATTTTAAACAATTCGTACTTAAACGTTGCGCAGGCGCGTCAGGTCGGGCTAAGCCCGTTGGGAGCGGGGCTTTAAGGCCTTGAAGCAGGCCGCTTCGATGCGGCAATCGTCGGCAGGCGTTGCGTGGCCTCGAGCGCGTTAATTTTTTCAATCACGTCTTGCCGCCGCAGCGTGGATTCTTCGGCTGAATCAGGCGCTGGCGCGCTCGATGCACTGTCGACAAATTGCACCTGGCGCTGCGTGCCGTGTGACATTTGGTTAAGCCGCGTGCCGAGCATTTCGATGACTTCGTCGGCCGAACCGGCTTGGTCATTGGCGTGCCAGATGGCTACATTTACATTGAACAAGCCCGGCTTACCGGCTTTTTCTGAAGCGCGCAAGCAAGACGACAGCACCTGCGTGCCTATGGAGGCGAGCGCACTTCGGCTCACCGGCCCTTCTACCAGCACCAGGTAATCGGCTTCGCTGAAGCGGGCGACCGTGTCAATGTCACGCGCTATGCGCTGCAAAATTCTGCCAAATTGGCCCAGCACTTCGGGTCGGCGCACCGCGCTCAGTGCGTTGGCGTTTTTATCGTAGTCCACCCAGCGCAGCATGATCACGCCGCAGCCGAGCTTTAAGCGGTTAGCCCGCAGCAACAGGCCTGGCAACCTTGCCTTAACGATTCTTGGAAGCGTAAGGCCTGTTGCGGCATCAAATGTTTCCCGCGAAGCAGCACGTTCGGCAGCCAGTAGCGTCGCCCGGCTGCGCCAAGCCAGGGCCAAAAACAGCCACAACAAGCCTGCCTGGGTCAGAAATACGCTGACGGTTTGGGCCATCTCAACCTGCCTGAGCCAGCCATAGTTATAGGCCAAGCGCGTCGCCGCCGCCGCACACATGGGCGCCAGGCCGCCTAAAAGCCACAGGTTCCAGCGCTGGCCAATGGTGCACAACCACAGTAGCGACGTCAGTATTGACAGCACGACGAATGCGGTCCACGCATTGAGCAAATGTCTGGGCAGCGTTTGGTCGGCAACCAGAACAACACCCGCCACTAAAATGCTGCCCAGCGCCGCCATGCCCAGCAGGCGGTACAGCGCTATGCTGCTGTCCTTTGCATAGCTGGCCTGCGCGCAAAACCAACTGCTGGCACCGAGGGCCAGCATGGCAGTGGCCCAAGGCATCGATTGGTTGAGGTGCGCACTGGTTGGCCAAATTCGCCAGCCGCCGTAGCCCAGCAGTGTCAAGTGGACCAGCAGCATGGCGGCAGTGCACCCCGCGAGCGATAAAAACTGCGTGCTGCGGGCCAGCGAGCTAGACGCAATGCAGACCACAATCAACAGCCCAAACATGCCCAACATCAGGCCAATCAGCGTGCCGATGCGCGACGCGCCATCGGAATAATCCAGCTGGCTCATCAGGTAAGGCCGCTCGGTCACCGGGCTGTGGTGCTCAAAACGCATGAAGTAGGTCTTTTCTACAGGGCCGGTGAGCACTTCAAAACTCGGAGTGCGGGTAGTGCGGTTCCAGGCAGCAGGCGCCAGCAATGCCCCGGCCGACTGCGCCTGCCAGGTGCCGTCTGGCGCGGCGCTGTACAAACTGACGTTTTGTATGGTGATGCGCGGCACTCGCACAATCCAGCTTTGCGGCGTTGCTGTAGCCGCCAGGGTAAAGCTGGCCCACACGTCATTGCCGGATGCAGTCGGTAGCTCGGTGCCGGCGGTGTAAGGCTCAAAACGCCAGCTTTGCGGGTTGGTTAAAAACGCTTCTGGCAGGGTGGGCGCTGCAGGCGCCAACGCTGCCACCCAGCGCAATGGTTGCGCAAGCACCGGCTGAATGCTCTTGGCGTAGGCGCGCTCAAATTCCTGCGCGCAACTCACGCCGGCGGAAAATAGGCCTAAAAGAACAATTATCAGCGCGCGCATGTGTTGGACGGTATGTGCTTTCTTACGTATCGTAACGATACAAACCTCAATTTTCCTGACGTGACGGTCAGTTTTGGGTTGGAAATCGCCGCAAAGTACGCATGCGGTGAGTTAAATCTGTGCGAAAAATCACAAATTCAGCGTAATTCGCCATTCTCTACTGGCCCACCCGCTATCAGGGCTTTTTATCTACGAACTTCGGCATCAACCGTTGACCCATTATCGAACTTGAACTGCTATTTAAAACAGAGCTTCTTGCGCCCGAATTCATTGCCCAGAAGCGGCGATTTAAGCCAAAAAGTGCGCCAACGCTTTGGTTTGCCGACCTGTTAGCGCTCAGGCCCATCACTGGCCTGAAGCCGGCTCACAATCCAGCATGCCCCCGCGATCAGCAAAATGGCGCCGCTCTCGTACAGCAAGATCGACGGGTCGCCTTCTTTGCCCTGCAAAATAATCAGCCGACTCAGCGCAGTCATGGCAATAAACAGCGGAATGGTGATCGGAATGCGGTGGCTGGCATAAAACGCGGCCAGCATGCCCAGCACCTCGGCGTAAATAAACATCAGCAGCAGGTCTTTGAGTTCAACCCGCTGGTTGTTGATGAGCAGCATGACTTCTTGCGCCATTGCCGCCACAGTAAAAACCGCAATGATGATCAAAAACGACTTTTCTACCCACCCAATGATGCTCTTCACGTTCATAAGCCACTCCTGAATTTATAGCTGTTCGCGCCCGATTCTATGGGGCTACAGGCATAAAAAGCAATCAAAAAGCCAATAACACTACATTTTTGCCTGAAACACCAGCCCGGCGTGCTCGCGCAGCGCATGAAACTTGATTTTTGGCCATTGCTGCTCTACAGCCCTGAGTGTGGCGCTGTGGTCGACTAAAAGCGTAGGGGCATCGACTGCATCTAAAGCGACGCGGTGAGCGTTGGCGTCCATGAATTTTTTGAGTTCGTTCGGGTCGTCCGATGTCACCCAGCGGGCCAGATTAAAGTTGCTGGGCATTATGCGGGCCTTAACGCCGTATTCATGTTCAAGCCGGTGCGCCACCACTTCAAATTGCAGCTGGCCGACAGCACCCAGCAGCAGCAATGACCCTGCAATCGGGCGGAAAACCTGAATCGCACCTTCTTCGCCCAATTGCGTCAGGCCAGCGCGCAATTGCTTGGTTCGTAGCGGGTCAGCCACTTCAACCGCCCTGAACATTTCCGGAGCAAAAAACGGCAGGCCGGTGAACTGCAAAGCTTCGCCTTCGGTCAGCGTGTCGCCCAGTTGCAGCACGCCGTGATTCGGTATGCCGATGATGTCGCCTGCAAAAGCGGTGTCAAGCAGCTCGCGGCGCTGGCTCATGAAGCTGACGACTGTGTTGGGGCGCAGCTCTTTGCCGCTGCGCACCACTTTTAACTTCATGCCGCGCTTGAACTCGCCGCTGGCCACCCGCAAAAACGCGATGCGGTCGCGATGGGCCGGGTCCATGTTGGCCTGAATTTTGAAGACCACGCCGGAGAATTTTTTCTCTTCGGGGTGCACCACGCGCTGCATGGCGGTGCGGTCTGCTGGGGCAGGGGCCAGGTCAACCAGCGCGTCGAGTACTTCTTGCACGCCAAAGTTGTTAATCGCCGAGCCAAAGAACATCGGCGTTTGTTTGCCAGCTAAAAACAGCTCACGGTTAAATTCTGGCGTGGCACCTGCGACCAGTTCAATTTCGCCTTTGGCTTGTTCGTACTCCGCGCCGAAGCGCCTGGCTGCCTCGGCATTGTTCAAGCCCGCCAAAATTTCATCGTCACCACCGGCTTTGTCTTCACCGGGGCTGAACACGCGCATCCGGTCTTCACGCCGGTCGTACACACCGTGAAACAGCTTGCCCATACCCACAGGCCAGGTAAACGGCACCACCGCCATGCCGAGTTCGCGTTCAATCTCGTCCATCACCGTCATCGGGTCTTGCACTTCGCGGTCCATCTTGTTGACGAAGGTCAAAATCGGCGTGCCGCGCGCCCGGCAAACTTGCAGCAGGCGGCGGGTTTGCGGCTCGACGCCATTGGCTGCGTCAATAACCATCAGCGCGGCATCCACCGCGGTTAAAACGCGATAGGTATCCTCGGAAAAATCCTGGTGGCCCGGTGTGTCAAGCAGGTTGATCACGCAATCGCGGTACTCCATCTGCATGACGGATGACGCGACAGAAATGCCCCGCTGCTTTTCAATTTCCATCCAGTCAGACGTGGCGTGGCGTGCTGCCTTGCGGGCCTTGACGCTGCCGGCAATTTGAATCGCACCTGAGAACAACAGCAGCTTTTCAGTCAGCGTGGTTTTACCCGCGTCAGGGTGGGAGATGATGGCAAACGTGCGGCGGCGTTTGACTTGTTTTTCAATTTCGGTAAATTCGTGGGGAGAAGACATAACTTCTGATTATCGATGACGCCGTTTATTCGTCGACCTGTCGGGCGAATCTGGGCTGCCGAACACCGTCAATCACCACTTCTTCATTGAACATGGCCGCGGGGCGCACCCACAGGCCATGCTCGCCATACAGGGCGCGGTACAGCGTCATGGGTTGCAAATCCTCACTGTGGCGCACAGTGCTCATCACTTCATAAAGCATGCCTTTGTAGTGTTTGTAAAGGCCCGGCGGAGTGGTGATAAGGGGCGGAAGTTGATCAGACATGAGTGTTATTAAAGCGGAGTGGGACAATGGGAAGCTATGCATCCTAAAGCCCTTCTCGACAGTTGCTCTGATCTTCTCAAGCACGTACTCAAATTTGACCAGCCCGCCGACATGATGTTGTCGAAGTATTTCCGCGAGTTTCGGCTCGGCCCTCGCGAGCGTGCCACGCTGGCCGAAACGGTTTACGGCGTGCTGCGCAAGAAAAACTTGTACACGTATTTAGCTCAGCATGGCCACGGTGCGCCAGAGCGGCGGCTGGCGATTTTGGGTTTTGCCGCTGATCGCGAATTTTTAACGGCAGCGCTAACTGATCAAGAAATTGACTGGTTAAAACGCTGCGATCAAGTCAAGCCTGAAGACCTGATGGAGCTGCACCGCCACAACTTGCCTAACTGGCTTGTTGAGCCGCTTAAAACGCAGCTGGGTGATGGTTTTTGGCCGCTGGTAGAGTCCCTGAACGCGCCTGCCGGGTTGGACCTGCGTGTCAACACGCTAAAAGACAAACGCGCTGACATTCAAAAAGAGCTCAGCAAAGCGGGTCTGA
>JANMWH010000305.1:0-1640 GCA_031393945.1 Polaromonas sp.
AATGCTGGCCAACTACCGCAGCCCGTTTGATGCAACAGTGGTGAGCAACTTGAAGCAGGCAGGTATGGTCACGCTAGGCAAACTCAATTGCGATGAATTCGCGATGGGTTCGGGCAACGAAAACAGCGCGTACTTCCCGGCCAAAAACCCGTGGGACACCAGCCGTATTCCAGGTGGCTCGTCAGGCGGCTCAGCGGCTGCAGTAGCTGCGCGTTTGATACCCGCTGCAACGGGCACAGACACCGGCGGCTCCATTCGCCAACCTGCATCGCTCACCGGCATCACAGGCATCAAACCGACCTACGGGCGCTGCTCGCGCTATGGCATGGTGGCGTTTGCCAGCAGCCTTGACCAAGCCGGGCCCATGGCCCGCAGCGCCCTTGATTGCGCGCTGCTGCTAAGCGCCATGGCCGGGCCAGATATTGACCGCGACTCGACGTCGCTGGATATGCCTGCAGTTGACTACGCTACTGATTTAATAGCTGGTTGCGCCCGTAAAGATTTGGCTACAAGCCTGAAAGGTTTAAAAATAGGCCTTCCCAAGCAGTTTTTTGGCGCGGGTTGCGCACCCGACGTTCTGGCGGCAGTTCGAGCTGCGCTGGCTGAATATGAAAAGCTCGGGGCAACATTGGTTGAGGTTGATTTGCCCCTGACTGAGCTGTCGATTCCGGTGTACTACGTGATTGCGCCTGCCGAAGCCAGCAGCAACTTGAGCCGCTTTGACGGCGTGAGATATGGACATAGAGCGGCCACATACAGCGATCTGAACGACATGTACAAAAAGTCGCGCTCAGAAGGCTTTGGTGATGAAGCCACGCGCCGCATCATGATCGGCACCTACGTGCTGTCGCATGGTTACTACGACGCTTACTACCTGAAAGCGCAAAAAATCCGACGCCTGATTGCACAAGATTTTCAGAAAGCCTTTACCCAGTGCGACATCATTGCCGGGCCGGTGTCACCCACCGTGGCCTGGAAGATTGGCGAAAACAAAGCCGACCCGGTCGCCAACTACCTGGCTGATATTTACACCTTGTCGAGCAGCCTTGCTGGCCTGCCCGGCATGAGCGTGCCCGCTGGCTTTGGCGAGGGCGGCATGCCAGTGGGTTTGCAGTTGATTGGCAACTATTTCAAAGAAGCGCAATTGCTCGGCGCAGCGCATCAATTTCAATTGGCGACGGATTGGCATCAGCGTCAGCCGGGAGGTTCGGTATGAGCGCCACAAAATCACTTCTGGTTCAAGGCTACGAAGTCGTCATCGGCTTTGAAACGCATACCCAGCTGACCACTGAATCCAAGCTGTTCAGCCGCGCGTCCACCTCGTTCGGTGCAGAGCCGAACACCAATGCTTCTGCGGTGGACTTTGCGTTGCCGGGCGCGCTGCCGGTGATGAACAAGGGCGCTGTGCAGCGGGCGATTGAGTTTGGGCTGGCCGTGAATGGACACATTGCTGAAAGCAGCGTATTTGCCCGCAAAAATTACTTTTACCCAGACCTGCCCAAGGGCTACCAGATCAGCCAGTTTGAGATTCCGGTGGTGCAAGGCGGGGCGGTTGAATTCTTCTTGGGCGACGAAAAGAAAACTGTGCGGCTGGTGCGCGCCCACCTCGAAGAAGATGCGGGCAAGTCGCTGCATGAAGA
>JANMWH010000379.1:0-4664 GCA_031393945.1 Polaromonas sp.
GAAGAAAAACTGCTTCGCGCTATTTTTGGTGAAAAAGCAAGCGACGTGAAAGACACGTCATTGCGAGTGAGCCAAGGTTCGCGCGGTACGGTCATTGACGTGCAGGTGTTTACGCGTGAAGGTATTGTTCGCGACAAGCGCGCACAGCAAATCATTGACGACGAGCTCAAGCGCTTCCGCCTGGACTTGAACGACCAGCTGCGTATTGTTGAGGCTGATGCGTTTGACCGTATTGAAAAACTGCTTAATGGCAAAGTTGCCAACGGTGGCCCGCAAAAGCTGGCCAAAGGAACAAAAATCGACAAAGCCTATCTGGCCAGCGTTGAAAAGTTCCATTGGTTTGACATTCGCCCGGCCGACGACGCGGTTGCTTCGCAGCTGGAAAGCATCAAAAACTCCATGGAGCAAACGCGCCATAGTTTTGACTTGTCGTTTGAAGAAAAGCGCAAAAAACTCACGCAGGGTGACGAGTTGCCAGCGGGTGTTTTGAAAATGGTGAAGGTGTATCTGGCCGTTAAACGCCATTTGCAGCCAGGCGACAAAATGGCCGGCCGCCACGGTAACAAGGGCGTGGTCTCCAAAATCGTGCCAGTAGAAGACATGCCGCACATGGCTGACGGCACACCGTGCGACATCGTGCTGAACCCGCTTGGCGTGCCATCCCGGATGAACGTCGGCCAAGTGCTGGAAGTTCATTTGGGTTGGGCTGCTAAAGGTTTGGGCCAACGCATCGGCAACATGTTGCAAGCAGAAGCCAAGGTGGCCGAAGTTCGCCAGCTTCTCGATTCGGTTTACAACAAATCAGGCCGTTCGGAAGACTTGTCCAAGCTGTCTGACGTACAGGTGCTGGAGATGGCTAGCAACTTGTCAGACGGCGTGCCGTTTGCCACCCCAGTGTTTGACGGTGCCTCCGAGGCTGAAATCATGGAAATGTTGCAGCTGGCTTACCCGTCAGATGTCGCTAAATCTAAAGGTTTGACAGCTACCCGCACGCAAGCCCAGTTGTATGACGGCCGCACGGGTGACGCGTTTGAGCGCACCACCACGGTTGGCTACATGCACTTTCTGAAGTTGCACCATTTGGTCGACGACAAGATGCACGCCCGTTCAACTGGCCCTTACTCACTCGTTACGCAGCAGCCGTTGGGCGGAAAAGCCCAGTTCGGTGGCCAGCGTTTCGGCGAGATGGAAGTGTGGGCGCTGGAAGCCTACGGCGCGTCATATGTGCTGCAGGAAATGTTGACCGTCAAGTCAGACGACGTGGTGGGCCGTACCAAGGTGTACGAAAGCATTGTCAAAGGCGAGCACGCCATCACGGCGGGTATGCCAGAGGCGTTCAACGTGCTGGTCAAAGAGATCCGCTCGCTCGGTATCGATATGGAACTTGAACGTTCTTAAATCAGGACTCATAAGGATTACACATGAAATCATTACTCGACCTGTTCAAGCAATTTGCACCCGATGAGCATTTCAATGCCATCAAAATCGGTATGGCGTCGCCAGAAAAGATCCGCTCGTGGTCTTTTGGCGAAGTTAAAAAGCCAGAAACCATCAACTACCGCACTTTCAAGCCTGAGCGCGATGGCCTGTTCTGCGCCAAAATTTTTGGCCCTATCAAGGACTACGAGTGCCTGTGCGGTAAGTACAAGCGTCTCAAGCACCGTGGCGTCATTTGCGAAAAGTGCGGCGTTGAAGTCACACAAACCAAGGTTCGCCGTGAGCGCATGGGTCATATCGACCTGGCCGCACCGTGCGCGCACATTTGGTTTTTGAAGTCGCTGCCGTCACGTTTGGGCTTGGTGCTCGACATGACATTGCGCGACATTGAGCGCGTGTTGTACTTTGAAGCATATGTCGTCACAGACCCCGGCATGACCCCGCTGAAGAAATTCAGCATCATGTCCGAAGACGACTTTGACGCCAAGCGCAAAGAGTACAGCGACGAATTCACCGCGAAAATGGGTGCAGAAGGCATCAAAGACCTGCTCGAAGGGCTTGACCTTGACGACGAAATCACCAAGCTGCGCAACGACCTGACCGGCTCTGAAATCAAAATCAAGAAAAACGCAAAGCGTTTGAAATTGATGGAGGCGTTCAAAAACTCAGGCATCAAGCCGCATTGGATGGTGCTTGACGTACTGCCGGTGCTGCCGCCAGATTTGCGTCCGCTGGTGCCGCTCGACGGTGGCCGCTTTGCCACGTCTGACCTGAACGACTTGTACCGCCGCGTGATCAACCGCAACAGCCGCCTGCGCCGTTTGCTGGAATTGAAAGCGCCCGAAATCATTGCCCGCAATGAAAAGCGCATGCTGCAAGAAGCGGTTGATTCGCTGCTTGACAACGGCCGCCGCGGCAAAGCGATGACCGGCGCCAACAAGCGCGCATTGAAGTCACTTGCCGACATGATCAAAGGCAAGTCAGGGCGTTTCCGCCAGAACTTGCTGGGCAAGCGCGTCGACTATTCAGGCCGTTCAGTGATCACTGTGGGCCCAACGCTCAAGCTGCATCAGTGCGGTTTGCCGAAGTTGATGGCGCTCGAATTGTTCAAGCCGTTTATTTTTGCGCAGCTCGAATCACGCGGCATTGCCACGACGATCAAGGCAGCCAAGAAAGAAGTCGAATCAGGCACGCCAGTGGTGTGGGACATTCTTGAGGAAGTCATCAAGGAGCACCCAGTGATGCTGAACCGTGCGCCAACGCTGCACCGTTTGGGCATTCAGGCTTTTGAGCCGATTTTGATTGAAGGTAAAGCTATTCAACTGCACCCGCTCGTTTGCTCGGCATTCAATGCTGACTTTGACGGCGACCAGATGGCTGTGCACGTACCGCTGTCGGTTGAGGCGCAAATGGAAGCCCGCACATTGATGCTGGCGTCTAACAACATCTTGTTCCCGGCCAGTGGCGAGCCGTCAATTGTTCCGTCGCAAGACGTTGTGCTCGGCTTGTACTACACGACGCGCGAGCGTACCAATGGCAAGGGCGAAGGCCTGGTATTTGCCGATACCGGCGAAGTGCGCCGAGCCTTTGACGCGGGCGAACTCGACTTGAATGCACGTATCAGCGTTCGTTTGACCGACTACACCAAAGACAAAGCAACGGGCGAGTTTGTGCCATCGACCAAGCTGTGGGAAACCACGGGCGGGCGTGCGCTACTGTCCGAAATTTTGCCTAAGGGCCTGCCTTTTTCCAACATCAACAAAGCGCTGAAGAAAAAGGAAATCTCCAAGCTCATCAACGTGTCGTTCCGCAAGTGCGGCCTTAAAGAAACCGTGGTTTTTGCAGACAAACTGCTGCAATCCGGTTTCCGCTTGGCAACGCAAACCGGTATTTCGATTTGTATTGAAGATATGCTGGTGCCTAAAGAAAAGCACGCCATCATTGCGCGCGCACAAAAGGAAGTCAAAGAAATCGAGCAGCAGTATGTCTCCGGCTTGGTCACTTCTGGCGAGCGTTACAACAAAGTGGTCGACATTTGGGGCAAGTCTGGCGACGAAGTTTCTAAAGTCATGATGGGTCAATTGTCGAAAGAAAAAGTCATTGACCGCCACGGCAAAGAAGTCGAGCAAGAGTCGTTCAACTCCATCTATATGATGGCCGACTCCAGCGCCCGCGGCTCACCTGCACAGATTCGTCAGGTGGCAGGTATGCGCGGTTTGATGGCCAAGCCCGACGGCTCGATCATTGAAACGCCGATTACCGCCAACTTCCGCGAAGGCTTGAATGTGCTGGAGTACTTCATCTCCACTCACGGCGCGCGTAAAGGCTTGGCCGACACGGCTTTGAAAACTGCCAACTCGGGTTACCTGACACGCCGCTTGTGCGACGTGGTGCAAGACCTCGTGGTGACCGAAGACGATTGCGGCACACAAAACGGCTCCGTCATGCGCGCCATTGTCGAGGGTGGCGAGGTCATTGAATCACTGCGCGACCGCGTATTGGGCCGCACTGCAGTTGAGGACATTCTTCATCCTGAAAATCGCTCTGTGCTGGCCGTTGCAGGCACCATGCTTGAAGAGGACTTGATTGAAGAGCTTGAAATCGCTGGCGTTGACGAAGTTAAGGTGCGCACCGCACTGAATTGCGAAACCCGCTTTGGCCTGTGTGCCAAGTGCTACGGTCGTGACCTGGGTCGCGGTGGTTTGATCAACATTGGCGAAGCGGTCGGCATTATTGCGGCCCAGTCGATTGGCGAGCCTGGCACGCAGTTAACCATGCGTACCTTCCACATCGGGGGTGCTGCGTCGCGTGCTGCTATTGCGTCAAGCGTTGAGTCCAAGTCCAACGGCGTGATCGGCTTTAACGCCCCGATGCGTTATGTCACCAACAGCAAAAAAGAGCTGGTGGTCATTGCGCGCTCAGGCGAAATCGTGATTCACGATGAGCATGGCCGCGAGCGCGAGCGCCACAAAGTTCCGTACGGTGCAATTTTGTCCGTCAAGGCAGACCAAACCATCAAGGCCGGCACGATTCTGGCCAACTGGGACCCATTGACCCGCCCGATCATTACCGAATTCGCTGGTAAAGCGCAGTTCGAGAATGTGGAAGAAGGCGTGACCGTTGCTCGTCAGGTTGACGATGTGACTGGCTTGTCTACTCTGGTGGTGATTGACCCTAAACGTCGCGGCGCGACCAAGGTAATTCGCCCCGGTGTGAAGCTGATTGAT
>JANMWH010000388.1:0-1928 GCA_031393945.1 Polaromonas sp.
TGGCCTGGTGCACACCCAAGACGTGCTGCAAGCAGCGCAAGCCATCGAGCTGGGCCTGTGGGTGCCGCAAGACATGCTGGCCAAAGACTTGCCGGGCCGGTTCGGCTATGTGCGCAGCCCTGAAGCGGCGCATAAACTCGCGCTTAAAGTCGTCCAAAACGCTACTTAAATCGTAGCTGCTCGCGCCCGTATTTATTGGGCTACCGCCATTTTTGACAATAAAAACCGGCTTAATTGCCGGTTTTCGTCAATATTGAGCGCCCTGGAGCTTTTTCTGGCCCTGCCTGGCGAGGCGCTCACTCACAGATCTGGCTGCTCAGACGTTGCCCAGCTAACTCCGGTTGTTGCCGCAAATTGGTTTGTACGGGGTGCTGCTACTTCACGGCCGCAGCAGGCGCTGCAGGCGCGGCTGCTGCAGCGGGAGCGGGAGCGGGAGCGGGAGCGGTCGACGCGCCAGCAACCGATGCGGCATCAGCCGCTGACGGAGCAGCCCCAGTAGGTGGGCCCGGAATGGCAAATTTACCGCCAGCAGCAGCCGTGAGGTACACCACGGCGCGGCCAATTTCTGTGTCGTTGTATTCGCCGCCGCCTTGTGCGCCCATGGCGCCTTTGCCTTTGAGGGCAGACGCCCACAGCGCGTCGTAACCGGTTTTAATGCGCGGTGCCCAGGCAGCGGCGTCGCCTGTTTTGGGCGAGCCCGCCAAGCCAGCCGCGTGGCAAGCCGTGCACTGCGCTTTATAAACTTCTTCGCCGGAGCGCAGCGGCCGATTGGCGTCGCGGATTTCAACAGACCCCACGCGCTTGATGCGCGCGCTCAAGGCCATTTCAGAGTCGCCCGCACCGGCTGCTGGTTTGTTGCCTTTGGTCACGGTGAACACCAAGCCAATGATGATAAAAATCGGCAGAATAAAAAACAGAGCTGACGCCTGCAGCAATTGCTTGGGCGTTTTGATCGGGCCGGTGTGCGCCTCTTCGTATTCGGGGGCGGTGGTGTGGTCGTTAGCGCTCATGGCGTCCTCAAAAAATCTGGAAATCGGTGTAAATGGCCGCTTTTGGCGTGTGCTTGCGCCTTGCGGACAGCCTCGGATTATAACTGTGCCCCTACAAATCAACGCTGCCCGGGGCCGTTTAAAAAGCACCGACTGGTAGAATCGACCCTACGGGTAGACCACCCGCATCACAGCATTTGCGGCTGTAGCTCAGTGGATAGAGTATTGGCCTCCGAAGCCAAGGGTCGTGGGTTCGATCCCCGCCAGCCGCACCATCGCCTTTTCTTCGCTTATCGTCGCTTTTCATCGCTTTTCGTTGCGATTGTTCAGCCCCCTATTCTGCTCAACGCCAGATCCCCGCGGTTTCTTACCGCCAGCGCTCAACCTTTGGCACAATTTGGCTATGACGACTTCTTACTACGCCCCTTTTCCCGCCGGTCGGCCGCGCCGCTTGCGCCGTGATACGTTCACGCGCAACCTGGTGCGTGAAAACTCGCTGACGCCGCACGACTTGATTTACCCGGTTTTTGTGCTTGACGGTGCAGGCCGCCGCGAGGCAGTGGCATCCATGCCGGGTGTTGAACGCTTGAGCCTGGACTTGCTGCTGCCGGTGGCTGAAGAATGCGTCAAGCTGGGCATTCCGGTGATGGCGCTGTTCCCGGTGATTGATGGTGCTTTAAAAACATTTGACGGCAAAGAGGCCACCAACGCCGACGGCTTGGTGCCGCGTGTGGTGCGCGAGCTGAAAAAGCGTTTTCCTGAACTGGGCGTGATGACCGATGTGGCGCTCGACCCTTTCACCACGCACGGCCAGGACGGCCTGCCGGATGAAAACGGTTACATCATGAACGACGAGACCACCGAAGTGCTGGTGCGCCAAGCGCTGTGCCAGGCAGAGGCGGGCGTAGACATTGTTGCGCCGAGCGACATGATGGACGG
>JANMWH010000454.1:0-2309 GCA_031393945.1 Polaromonas sp.
ACAGCTGAAAACATGCTGGTCAAAATGCCGATGCAGTGCACCACTGCAAAGCCGCGCACCGGGCCCGAGCCAAAAGCCAGCAACGCAAAACCCGCAATCAAGGTGGTGATGTTGGAGTCCAAAATCGTGGCCCATGCCCGCTCGTAACCGGTGTGAATCGCTGCCTGCGGCGAGGCACCGTTACGCAGCTCTTCACGAACCCGCTCGTTAATGAGCACGTTCGAATCAATCGCCATACCCAGCGCCAGCGCCATAGCCGCCATGCCGGGCAGCGTCAGCGTGGCTTGCAGCATCGACAAAATAGCGATCAACAGCAGCAAATTGACTGCCAGCGCCACACCAGAAATGATGCCGAAAAGTGCGTAATAAATGGCCATGAAAACCACAATCACCGCAAAACCATAAGTCACGCTCTGGAAACCCTTGGCGATATTTTCAGCACCCAGCGTAGGGCCAATGGTGCGCTCTTCAATGATTTCCATGGGCGCTGCCAGCGAACCAGCGCGCAGCAGCAGCGCCAGATCACTGGCTTCGGCAACGCTCATTGAACCCGAAATTTGAAACCTATTGCCCAACTCGCCCTGAATCACCGGTGCGGTCAGCACTTCACCCTTGCCCTTTTCAAACAGCACAATCGCCATGCGCTTTTTAAGGTTTTCGCGGCTGGTGTCACGCATGATCCGGCCGCCCTTGGCGTCCACCGTTAAGTCAACTTTGGGCTGCTGGTTTTGTGAGTCAAAGCCGGGCTGTGCATCGGTCAGGCTTTCGCCGGTGATGATGACCTGCTTTTTCACGATAACGGCGCGGCCGTCGCGCTCTAAAAAGCGTTCAGAGCCAAAGGGCACCGACCCAGTGTTGCCTTCAGCCGCGCGGCCTTCGGCGCTTTCATCGACCAAACGCATTTCCAGCGTGGCGGTGCGGCCCAAAATGTCTTTAGCCTTGGCCGTGTCTTGCACGCCGGGCAGTTGCACCACGATGCGGTCAATGCCTTGCTGGGCAATGACAGGCTCGGCCACGCCCAGCTCGTTGATGCGGTTATGCAGCGTCACGATGTTTTGCTTCAGCGCCTGGTCTTGAATGCGCCTGGCGGCCTCGGTTTTGATCCGCGCGGTCAGTCGGTACTCGGTGCCATCGGGCGCTTGCGTCGCTTGTAAATCGGGAAACTGGTCAGCGATTAAATTGAGCGCGGCAGCTGAGGTTTGGCTGTCGCGAAATTTAACTTCAATGCTTTGCCCGGTGCGCGTTACGCCCGAATGGCGAATGTTTTTTTCGCGCAGGGTGCTGCGCAAGTCACCGGCCAGCGACTCGGCTTTTTTAGTCAGCGCTGCCTGCATGTCAACCTGCAGCATAAAGTGCACGCCGCCGCGCAAATCAAGGCCCAAATACATAGGCGCGGCATTCAAAGCAGTCAGCCACTTTGGCGAGCGCGACAGCAAATTGAGCGCCACGATGTACGGCGAATCACCGGCCTCGGGTGCCAGCGCTTTTTGAATAACGTCTTTGGCTTTTAGCTGCGTGTCGGTGCTCGAAAAACGCGCCTTGACGGAACCTGCCTCCAGCGAAATCACGTCGGGCGTGATGCTGGCGGCTTTTAGTGCTTGTTCAATTCGGGTGACTGTCGTGCTGTCAACCTTCACGGCCGACCGGCTGCTGGACACCTGCACCGCCGGGGACTCACCAAAAAAGTTAGGCAGCGTGTAAATAATCGCCACAACCAGCGCCACAACTAGGATGGCGTATTTCCAAACGGGATAACGATTCATGAGGCGGCGATTCCGATAAGTCCAATTAACGAGCGGGTGGCGCGGGCGACTAAATGAGCTGAGCGCCCGGCTTATTTAGTAGAACTCATTGCGCCTTTTGGCAGCACCTGCACAATCGCGCTGCGCTGCAATTGCACTTCAACGCCTTCGGTCAGCTCCAGCGTCAGGTACGCGTCGCCCAGCTTGGTGACTTTACCCAGCATGCCGCCAGCGGTGGCGACTTCATCGCCCTTGGCCAGCGCGTCAATCATGGAGCGGTGCTCTTTTTGCTTTTTCATTTGCGGGCGAATCATGACGAAATACAGCACCACAAACATCAGCACCAAGGGCAACATACCGGTCAGCGAAGACAACATGTCGCTGCCGCCAGCAGCTGCAGGGGCGGTTTGGGCAAAAGCAGAAGAAATAAACACGGCAAACTCCAGAAATTAGGTAAAAAACCATTAAAAAACCTAGGCGCTGCGGCCAGCGCCCGATGGCCGATATTGTAAGCGGACGCCAGTGACAAGATTGCAGCGCTCAAAGCGCTCGCCAACGCGGTTAAAA
>JANMWH010000459.1:0-8487 GCA_031393945.1 Polaromonas sp.
GGCTGCTGCGTACAGCGCGGGCATGTGGCCGCTGATGACTTTGATGGCTATGCCCTGGCCGCGGCTTTTGCTGGCGATGGTTTGCACGCCGTCTGCGCCGATTTTGGTGAGCCAGTCGCCGCGCCCGGCGCGCATGAAGTCGAGGTCATTGCGGCCTGTGCCTGACACCATTTCTGGGTGGGCCACCATGGCGTTGCTTAGCAATTCAAAGTGCTCGCCAAATTCTGTGTCTTGAGCGCCGCTGGCCAGGCGCGCAAAGCTGAAGGCCAGCTTGGACAAGGGCAGGGCGTAGTTGGGGGCTGAGCAGCCGTCTGTGCCAGCAACCAAATCAGACTCATCGCACTGTGCAACTGCAGCCACTTGCGCGCGAATGGCGGCTTGAAGCGGGTGCGCCATGTCTAAATGGTTTTCAAGCGGCAAGCCGTGCTGCACGCAGTGCGCCACAAAGCCGGTGTGTTTGCCGCTGCAGTTGTTGTGGCGTTCGTCGTATTGCAGGCCAGTAGGCGCCGCTTGGCCGCCGTAGCTAAACGACAGCGGTACATGGCAGCCGCACTGCAGGGTATGGTGCGTTTTGCCGATTTTGTGCAGCATGTCGTCGACTTGCTTGACGTGCATGTCTTCGCCGTTGTGGCTGGCGCACAGCAGCGCAATTTGCGGCGGTGTAAAACCAAAGTGTTTTGGCCCGCCGCTCTGCAAAAACGGCAGCGCTTGAAACGGTTTAAGCGTTGAGCGGGTGAACGTCAGCGCGTTGGCATCGCCGGCGCTGGCAACCAGTTTGCCGCGCGTGTCGACGACTGCAATCGCACCCGCGTGAACCACCTCGGCCATGTTGCCGCGCGTGTGTTCGATCAAGGGAATAAAAGTCATGTTGAAACAGATCAATCAGCGGTTAGGATGGTTTTGGTCGCGTGCAAGTTGCTCTTGTTGTTGGCGTTTGCGCTTGCTTTTGTTGGCTGAAGGCGGCTTGGGCGGTGCGTCTTGCGCGGCTTTAGCAGCGCGGTCAGCCAGCACCTGCATGGCGGCGGCTTGCTTTTTCTTGCGCAAGTGCATGATGACGCGGCCAATGCCAAAGCTGATCGACGCCGTGACAAACAATAAAAAGAGACTGGTGTTGTCAATCATGCTTTTGGCTTTGCGCTGTCAGCGTTGGAAGTCGGGGCAGCTTCAGTAGTATCAGTAGTATCAGCAGTATTGGCAGTATTGGCAGTATTGGCAGCGGATTCAGGCAAAAACAGCGCCTGCAGATCGTTTAAAAAGTCAAAGCCGCGCACTGTGGGTTTGACGCGAGTGAAGTCTCGCTCAATCAGGCCTTTGCGCTCGGCCTCAGCCAGCGCTTTTTCAATTGACGTATGCGGCAAGCCAGTGCGGTCAGCAAAGTCTTGCAGCTTGAAGCCACCTTGCAGGCGCGTGGCGTTCAACATAAATTCAAACGGCAGATCAGCGCGGGTAACTTCTGTGTCTTGCACCACTGCGTCACCTCTAAGTGCTTTGTCCATGTACAGCTTGGGCTCACGCGCCCTGACTTGCCGCACCACGCGGTGCGCAAAACTTAGCTTGCTGTGCGCGCCCGCGCCTATGCCCAAATAGTCACCAAATTGCCAGTAGTTGGTGTTGTGAAAGCAGCGGTGGCCCGGCAAGGCATAGGCTGACACTTCATAGCGCTCCATCCCTTTGGCAGTGGTCATGTCGGTGATTTTGTCGAGCATGTCGTAAGCCATGTCTTCTTCAGGCAGCGCTGGCGGGAACTTGGCGAAGTAGGTGTTGGCCTCAATCGTTAGCTGGTAAATTGAAATATGCGGGGGCTGCAGCGCAAGCGCCTGCTTGATATCTAGCTCCAGGTTTTGTAGCGACTGGCCTGGCAGCGCATACATCAAGTCCAGGTTAAAGGTGTCAAACGCCTGACCTGCCTCTTCAACTGCAGCGATGGCTTGGGCGCGGTCATGCACGCGACCCAGTGCTTTCAGGTGCGCGTCGTGAAAGCTTTGCACCCCCACCGACAGCCGGGTAACGCCAGCTTGGCGAAAGGCTTTGAAGCGGTCTTTTTCAAACGTGCCGGGGTTGGCTTCAAGGGTAATTTCGCAATCAGCGTTGAGCTTTAATCGCGCCCGAATATCACCCAGCAGGCGGTCAATAGCCGTGGGTGAAAACAAGCTGGGCGTGCCGCCGCCGATAAAAATGCTGTGCACCGTGCGGCCCCAGATCAAGGGCAGCGACGATTCAAGATCCGCCATTAGCGCATCTATGTAGCGTTGCTCGGGCATCTCGCTTGAAACCTCATGAGAGTTGAAGTCGCAATATGGGCACTTCTTGATGCACCACGGCAAATGCATGTACAGCGACAGCGGCGGCAAGCTTTTAAGCTGCAAGGTGCCGCTGCGCATGTAGTGTTGAATGTCTTGTTGTGCCATTTGTTTCAAGCTGCTACTGCGCTGGCAACTGCCATTGCTCACGCATCAGCACCAGCATGCGCGCTGCGGCTTTGCCCCGGTGGCTGTTGGCGTTTTTGACTTCAACCGGTAGCTGCGCAAATGTTTTTTCAAACTCGGGCAAGTACATTACCGGGTCAAACCCAAAGCCATTCGTGCCAATGGGCGCGCGGGTGATGTTTCCTACCACTCGTCCGCTGGCAATCAAGGGTTCGGGGTCATCGAATGAGCGCACCGCCACCAGGGTGCTGACCAGCGCTGCGCGGCGGTTGTTGACGTTGGCCAGTTGTTCTAACAGCGCGGTGACGTTGTTGTCATCGCCTTTGGCGTAGCCGTGCAGTGTGGCGTAAAAAGCAGTGTCAACGCCGGGCAGGCCATTGAAGGCGTCGACACACAGCCCAGCGTCATCGGCCAGCGCGGGCAGGCCGCTGGCGCGCGAGGCGTGCCGTGCTTTGGTCAGCGCGTTTTCAACAAACGTGCGGTAGGGCTCTTCGGCTTCAGACACGCCCAAATCAGATTGCCGAATGAGCGCCACACCCAGCGGCGCAAACAGCGCCTGTAGCTCGGCGAGTTTGCCGAGGTTATTGGATGCGAGGACGATCTTCATGCGATTCAATGCTGTTTCAGGCTATTTTTGGCTGTTTTCAATACCGTTTTAGGCCTGTAGCCCAATAAACACGGGCGCGAGCAGCTACTATTTCAATAGTGAAGCCTTCTGCATGGCGACCAGCTCTTGTATGCCAGCAGCCGCCAGGTCAAGCAGCGCATTCATCTCGGCGCGTGAAAACGCTGCGCCTTCGGCGGTGCCTTGCACTTCAACGAAATGGCCGGCACCCGTCATCACTACATTCATATCGGTGCCGCAGGCAGAATCTTCTGTGTATTCCAAGTCGAGCAATGGCGTGCCGTCAACAATGCCGACTGAAATGGCTGCGATGTGGTCGCTGATCGGGCTTTGGGTTAGCTTGCCTGAGGCAATCAACGTGTTCACCGCATCTTGCGCGGCGACAAAGGCGCCGGTAATGCTGGCGGTGCGCGTGCCGCCGTCGGCTTGAATCACGTCACAGTCGATGTAAATGGTGCGCTCGCCGAGTTTTTTCAAGTCAAAAACCGCCCGCAATGACCGGCCAATCAGGCGCTGAATTTCTTGTGTGCGCCCGCTTTGCTTGCCGCGCGCGGCTTCGCGGTCGCTCCGGGTGTGGGTGGCGCGGGGCAGCATGCCGTACTCAGCAGTTACCCAGCCTTCGCCGCTGCCTTTTTTGTGGCCGGGCACTTTCTCTTCAATCGAAGCAGTGCACAGCACTTTGGTGCCGCCGCATTCGATCAGCACCGAGCCTTCAGCGTAAGCGGTGTAGTGACGGGTGATGCGCACATCGCGCAGAGCGTTGGCAGCGCGGTCAGCGGTTCTTTTGAATGAGCTCATAGCAGGGCTTTCTGGCGCGAAGGCCTTGTAAATTGAAATGGGGTCTGCTCAGCATGGGCTTTGCTAGCCCGTAGCCGACAACGTAAGTGACGGCTGACCCGTGAAGCTAGCCGATTTTTCTGGCAGCTGAGCGGCGAATGGCCTCGTTGATCTCGGCGATAGAGCGCTCAATAGTGGCGTCATCGAGCTCATCAATCACAGTGTCGTAGCCACCCGATTGAATGGTCGATGCAAATACGCCGTCGTCAATGTCGTCAGTAGACACGCCTCGGGTCGACTCGAATTCATCGGGCGTTTCCCACTCCATGGCCAACACGGTCACGTTGTCGCTGCGCTCGCCGCCTATGCGCAGTGCGTTTTCAACCAGGTCGGGCACGGCATCAGAAATGGTTCGGGCGCTCAGCTGGTCAACAATCTCATCGTCGGTCAAGCTGCCCCACAGGCCATCCGAGCACAGCAAAATGCGGTCGCCCTGCTGCAAATCAATTGGCCCGGTAATGTCAAACACCGGCTTGGTAGGCGAGCCGAGGCAGGTAAACAAAATATTGCGATTAACGTGCTCAAGTTTGATGATGCCCGCGCTTTGTTGCTCGGCATACGAATGGTCGCGGGTGCGGGTGAGCAGCTTGCCGTCACGCGCCACGTAAAGCCGAGAGTCGCCGCAGTGCACCCATGTCGCACAGCCGCCTTGCAGCAGCGCCGCAACCAGCGTGGTGCGTGGTGTGTCCAGCATGCCTCTTTCGCTGGCGTAACGAATGATTTGGTGGTGCGCTGCCATTAGCGCGGCTGTCAAGAACTTTTCCGGGTCTGCAATGGCGGGGCGCGCCTCGCGCTGGTAAAGCGCTGACGTGGCTTGCAAAGCGATTTGCGCCGCAATTTCACCTTCGGGGTGGCCGCCCATGCCATCGGCCAAAACGAACAACCCTGACTCGCGGGTGTAGCAGTACCCCATGCGGTCTTCGTTTTTTTCCCGACCACCTTTGCGGCTGACTTGAAAGACTGAAAATTTCATTTGAATTTGGTTGCCATAGCTGTGGCTTTACGCGCCGTTTTTTTGGTGTCTGACACCATGTTGTCAAATTGCAGCCGCACTTTTTCAGTGACGGTGAGCTTGGTGTAGCGGCGTTCGCCTTCGCGGCTGAGCTCTTTTTGCAGTGCAAAAACCGATTGCGGCCTGGACAGTGGGTCAAGCGACATGCACCACTCCACCACCTCAATCAAGTTATCAGAATAAACGCCGCGCAAACGCGACAAAGCCAAAGACAAGCGGTCTTTTTCAAGCCGCTGTGGGGCGTCATTGGGCGGGTAGCCCTGCATCGTGGCGTAAATACAAGCACCAATGGCGTAAATGTCTGTCCACGGGCCCATCGACGAATCGCGCCGGTACATTTCAGGCGCGGCAAAGCCGGGGGTGTACATAGGCCGAATAAAGTTGCCTTCTTTGCTCAGCACCTCGCGCGCAGCGCCGAAGTCGATCAGTACCGCGCGGTTGTCGTCGGTTACAAAAATATTGGCCGGCTTGATGTCCAAGTGCAGCATTTTGTGCTGGTGCACGATGCGCAAGCCGCGCAAAATTTCGTCAAAAAGGGAACGAATGGTGGATTCGCGAAAGACTTTTTGCTTTTTTAACTCGCGCGCGGTGATGATGAAATCTTGAAGCGTGCCGCCTTCAAGGTAGTTCATCACCATGTAAACGGTTTCGTTTTCACGGAAGAAATTAAGCACGCTGACTACCGAGCCGTGCGAAATTTGCGCCAGCGAGCGACCTTCTTCAAAAAAACTTTTCAGCCCCAGCCGGTACAAAGACAGTTTGTCGGCGTGCACTTGCGGCAGTAATTCGCCCGGCGGGCGGCTGGCCAAAGAAGACGGCAAATATTCTTTGATGGCGATCTGCTGGCCTTCGTTATCGACGGCCAAGTAAACTACTCCAAACCCGCCAGATGAAATCTTGCGAACAACCCGATAACCACCTATAACGGTATCGGGCGGTAGGGGAGCTGGCTTGACCTTTGACATAATTTGAGAGGTGGGAAGGGTCAAGCCCCTTCAAGTTTCATTTTTCGCCCTGTTTTTACAATAAAAGCGTACTTTTTACCCATGCCAGTTTACAGCATGACGGGCTACGCAGCCGTCCAGTCCACCAGCTTTGCCCCGACTGATCAAACCGGCGCTACCCCGGATGCAAGCGCACGCATCGGCGTCGAGATCCGGGCGGTCAACAGCCGATTTCTTGACTTGGCTTTTCGTCTGCCTGATGAAATGCGCCACGCGGAACCGCTGCTGCGCGAAATACTCACCGCCAAGCTCAAGCGCGGAAAAATTGAGATCAGGGTGGCGCTAGACGCCAGCGCCGCCAGCAGCCTTCGCCCGCCTTCTGCAGCTACCTTGCAGCGGTTGGGCTCGCTTGAAGACCACATCAAGTCGTGGCTGCCGCAATTGGTGCCGCTCAGTGTGGTCGACGTGCTTAAACTTTCGGCCATCGACGACAAAAAGCCGCACGACCAGACGGACGACATGCTCAAGCTGGCCAAAAAAGCGTTGAAAGAGTTGCTGTCTGCCCGGGAGCGAGAAGGCACGCGCCTGGTGCAATCGATGCTGGAGCGCACCATTGAACTGCGCATGCTGGCACAGCAGGCGGCGCCGTTGGTGCCCAAGCTGGTTGAGCAGCAAAAGCAGAGGTTTTTAGAGCGATTCAAAGACGCCATGGCGCTGGCCGATGGCAAAGCGCTGCCGGAAGTTGCGCAAGACCGCGCGCTGGCTGAAGCCACCGCGTTTGCCATGCGAATCGATGTGTCAGAAGAAATTTCGCGATTGACGTCGCACCTCGATGAGATTGAACGTCTGCTTGACAGCGGCGGAGAGCTGGGCAAACGCCTTGATTTTTTAACCCAAGAACTGCACCGCGAAGCCAACACGCTGGGGTCTAAGTCAGCATCGCTGGAGCTGACACAAATCTCGGTCGAGATGAAAGTGCTTATTGAGCAGGTGCGCGAGCAGGTGCAAAACATCGAATGACGCCCCAGTCAAAGGTTGATTCAGCATTAAAAAGGCAGCGCTAGGCACGTTATGGACTACCCCGGAAATCTGTTTGTAGTAGCCGCGCCCAGCGGTGCCGGCAAATCAAGCCTGGTTAAAGCGCTGATGGAAATTGATTCGCGTATTCAGCCAGCGGTGTCGCACACCACGCGCCCACCGCGCGGCCAGGAAAAGCATGGGCGCGAGTATTTTTTCGTGTCGTCGCTAGAGTTTGACGCGATGGTGCTGCGCGACTCGTTTTTAGAATGGGCGCATGTGCACGGCCATCGCTACGGCACATCGCGGCAAGCCATTGAAGAGCGAATGGCGCAAGGCGCAGACGTGATTCTGGAAATTGATTTTCAGGGTGCGATCAATATCAAGCGCATATTTACCAATGCAGTGCTCATTTTTGTGTTGCCACCAAGCTGGGACGAGCTTCGCTCGCGCCTGCAGCGCCGCGGTGAAGACACCGCCGAAGTTATCGAGCTGCGGCTCAAAAATGCGGCCCTGGAAATGGCGCAAGCCCGAGAATTCGACTTCGTTATAATTAATGAGTTGTTTGAACGCGCGGTTTTTGACCTGAAAACTATCGTGCACGCGCAGCGGCTGAAGTTTGCCGCCCAGCGCACTGCCCGGGCTGAGACCTTTGCAGCCCTTCAAATCCCTTAAAACCGCTTAAAACCGTTTTAGTATTGACCTGACTGGAGTAACCCATGGCCCGTATCACTGTTGAAGATTGCTTAGAAAAAATTCCCAATCGCTTTCAGCTAGTGTTGGCTGCTACTTATCGTGCCCGTATGTTGAGCCAAGGACATGCTGCCAAGATTGAAACCAAGAACAAGCCTGCGGTAACCGCGCTACGCGAAATCGCTGAAGGCAAAGTTGGCCTGGAAATGCTGAAAAAAGTACCGGGCTAAGCTGACCAACCCAATTGACTCAGCAACTGAGTCGCTCGGCAAGCTGCCGAGAAATCAAAAGCACCGCTAGTCGGTGCTTTTTTTATGGTCGGCACAGGCTTTGTAAACCTGTAACCATGAACTTGTAACCATTGTTGAGATGTAAAAACCGTGAAAAGTTATCGTAGCTGCGGGCAAGATACATTTGAGGCATGAGCGCACTGGTTTCCACCAAGCCAAGTAAACCCGTTCGGGGGGCTAGCAAATCTACGCCTGCCGCAGCCAACGCTGCGGCGGCCAGCATTGCCGCGTTAACAGCGAAGCTCGACTATCTCAGTGCGGAAGATGTCGACAACGTGCGCCGGGCTTACCGGTTTGCTGACGAAGCCCATCTCGGGCAGCTGCGCAACAGCGGCGAGCCGTACATTACCCACCCAATCGCTGTGGCTCAGCAGTGCGCCGAGTGGAAGCTAGACGCGCAGGCCCTGATGGCCGCCTTGCTGCATGACGCGATTGAAGACTGCGGGGTAACCAAGCCAGAGCTGATCGAGCGCTTTGGTGCGCCGGTTGCCGAGCTGGTAGACGGGCTCACCAAGCTTGAAAAGCTGGAACTCAACACACGTGAAGAAAATCAGGCAGAGTCGTTTCGCAAAATGCTGCTGGCCATGGCGCGTGATGTTCGCGTTATTTTGATCAAGCTGGCCGACCGAACTCACAACATGCG
>JANMWH010000014.1:0-2661 GCA_031393945.1 Polaromonas sp.
GCCATGCGCGCCCAGAAGTAGCCAAACACCAAATGCCCTGCTACGCGCAAATAATCAACTGCCGCAGCGCCTACCTCGTCGGGGTTTTGAAAGCCTTTGAATCCGATTTCAGTCGTGAACTTGGTCATCTGCTCGGCCAGCACGGCCAGCGGGTTGATGAACTCGGCCATCTTTTCGTTGACGCCTTCCTCGGCCACCAGCGCGCCGATGAGTTTGCCGAATTTCTTCAGCGTTGCGCCGTTGTTGCTCAAGATTTTGCGACCCAGCAAGTCGAGTGACTGAATGGTGTTGGTGCCTTCGTAAATCATGTTGATGCGGTTATCACGCACAAACTGCTCCATGCCCCATTCCTTGACATAACCGTGGCCGCCAAACACCTGCAGGCAGGCGCTGGTGGCTATGTGGCCGTTGTCGGTGATGAAGGCTTTCACAATCGGCGTCAGCAGCGAGAGGATTTCGCCGCTTTCTTTGCGCACGGCTTCATCTGGGTGCTCCATCTCTTTGTCTAGCAGCACCGCGCAGTAGGTAGCCAGTGCGCGGCCACCTTCGGCGTAGGCCTTGGCGGTCAGCAGCATTTTGCGCACATCAGGGTGCACGATGATCGGGTCAGCAGCCTTGTCTTTAGCTTTAACGCCCGACAGCGAGCGCATTTGAATGCGGTCTTTGGCATAGGCCAATGCGTTTTGGTACGCCACTTCGGTCAAGCCCAAAGACTGGTTGCCCACGCCAAGGCGGGCGGCGTTCATCATCACAAACATGCCCTGCATGCCTTTGTTGGGCGCGCCGACCATAGTGCCAATAGCGCCATCTAAAACGATTTGCGCCGTGGCGTTGCCGTGGATGCCCATTTTGTGCTCAAGGCCGCCGCAATAAATGCCATTGCGCTCGCCCAAAGTTCCATCTGCCTTGACGTGGAACTTGGGCACGATGAACAGGCTGACGCCCTTGATGCCGGGGGGCGCATCGCTCAACCGGGCCAGCACCAAATGAATGATGTTGCCGGCCAGGTCGTGCTCACCTGCGCTGATGAAAATTTTGTTGCCGGTGATTTTGTGAGTGCCGTCAGGCAGGGCCTCGGCCTTGGTGCGCATCAGGCCCAGGTCGGTGCCGCAATGCGGTTCGGTCAGGCACATGGTGCCGGTCCATTCGCCGCTGGTCATTTTGTGAAGGTAGGTTTGCTTTTGCTCTTCGGTGCCGTGGCTGTGCAGTGCGGCGTGTGCGCCGTGCGTAAGGCCGGGGTACATGGTCCAGGCCTGGTTGGTGCTGTTCAGCATTTCATAAAAGCACTGGTTGATGACAAGCGGCAAGCCCTGGCCGCCGTAAGCCGGGTCACCACTGAGTGCGGGCCAGCCGCCTTCAACGTACTTGGCATACGCTTCTTTAAAGCCCTTGGGTGTGGTGACGGCGTGGGTTTTGATGTCTAGCGTGCAGCCTTCTGAGTCGCCGCTGATGTTGAGCGGCAAGATCACTTCAGTCGCAAACTTGGCGCCTTCTTCGAGCACCGCGTTGATGGTGTCGATGTCCGCGTCAGCGTACTTGGCCATCGGTTTGAGTTCTTCGGTGACCTTGAGCACTTCGTGCATCACAAATTGCATGTCGCGAATGGGGGCGTTGTAGATGGGCATAAATCAGCTCCTGAAAAGATAAAAAGTAAAAGATAAAACAAGTTACTGCGCGCTTCCGTAGCGCGCAAGAATGTTGGCAAAACCGGTGTTGGCCCGGGCAACTGAGCCAGGCGTTTTTAAAAAACGTGCTTCGTAGTGCAGCGCCAAAATCAAGCCGTGGATTTCAAACGCCATTTGATGCGGGTCAGCATTGGCGCGCAAATGGCCGGCTTCTTGCGCCTGCACCAGCGACCTGAAAATTGCCGCCAGCCAGGTTTTGACTGAGCCTGCCAGCGCGTCGCGCACCGGGCCGGGCCGGTCGTCAAACTCAACCGCGCCGCTGATGAACAGGCAGCCTGAATCAATTTCGACCGAGGTGCGGCGCATCCAGTTTTGAAACAACAACTGAAGGCGCGGCAGGCCGCGCACTTCGTCAAGTGCGGGGTAAAAAACTTCTTCTTCAAAACGCGCAAAGTATTCGCGAATGACTGATATTTGCAGCTCTTCACGCGAGCCAAAGTGGGCAAACACGCCCGACTTGCTCATGCGCATCACTTCAGCTAGGGCCCCAATGCTCAGGCCTTCAAGGCCGATTTGCGTGGCCAGGCCAAGTGCGGCATCGACAATCGCTGCCTTGGTTTGTTGGCCTTTATGCTGAATTTTTTGCAGGGCAACGCCGTTGGCAGGTACGCCAGCGCTGCGGTCGGCTTTGGCGGAAAGTTCAAAAACGGTCATGTTTTGGGGCGAGAACGGTGATTTCAAAATAAAACGAACGGTCGTGCTATTTTGCAGTAGTTTGACGTCAAGGCGTCGCCTGCGAGCAGGAATCCCCACGCTATAGAGGCAGTTATCTAAGTTTTTTAGGGGTTAACGCGAAACTGGCCGCAGCAGGCGAAAAAAGGCCAAAAAATGGCCAAAATCATGACCAAATCAGCCTCTAGCTCAATCAATACGGGCGCGAGCAGCTATTAAATTTATAGTAAATTCACGGCGCTGCAGCTTGCGTTTGACTGCGCTGCGTCGTCTTTTTGCTGTCGCTGGGCTGTTGCCGGACTAT
>JANMWH010000048.1:0-1828 GCA_031393945.1 Polaromonas sp.
TGGCGCGGCGCAGCGCCTATTCACCGCGCTATTGAGGCCGGCGACACGGAGACCGGCATCACCATCATGCAGATGGACGCGGGGCTGGACACGGGCGACATGTTACTTGTAGAAAAACTGGCAATTGCGCTTGACGACACCACGCCCGCATTGCACGACAAGTTGGCCGCGGTGGGAGGGCAATTAATTGTGAAAGCGTTGGCACTGGCTGCGTCCGGTAGCCTCGCACCTGTTGCGCAGCCGCAAGCTGGCATTACCTACGCGCACAAAGTCGACAAGGCTGAAGCGGCTATTGACTGGCGGCAAAGTGCCGTTGCTATCGAACGCCGCATTCGCGCTTTCAACCCCTCGCCCGGCGCCACCAGCGTGCTGAACGGAGAGGTCATCAAGCTGCAAAGCGCTCATGTTTTAATAGCTGCTAGCTCCCATAAAACGGCTTCTGCAAGCATATTTAGCATTCAAAATGAGGGCCTGGACGTTGCTACAGGCGACGGCGCATTGCGCATCACGCAGCTTCAAAAAGCAGGCGGTAAGTCAATGGCGGTCGCTGATTTTTTGCGCGGCCATCCCTTGACTGAAGGCGCGTTGTTCAGCAGCCCGGCTTCGCCTACAGCGCCCTGAAGCATGTTTTTTCGTCCCGCTAACTTTCGCCATCCCGAATTCAAAGTCGGCATGCGTACCATGCTGCCGCAAGTCGCCGGGTTTGCCGCGTGGGGTTTAATGACAGGCGTGGCAATGGTCAAGTCGGGCTTGAGCGTATTCGAGTCGGTGGCGATGACTTTGCTGGTTTTTGCCGGTAGTGCGCAACTCACCGCGATTCCGCTGATCGTCGCCGCGGCGCCGCTGTGGGTGATATTGGCGGCTGCATTTTGTGTGAATTTGCGCTTTACCGTGTTCAGCCTGCACCTGCGCGACTACCTGATGCACCTTCCCCTTAGCCAGCGCCTTATCACTGGCTACCTAACTACAGACGTGAGCTATGTGCAATTCACCGAGCGCTTTCTCACGCCGGGGCAAACGGCTGAGCAGCAACAAGCTCAAGACGCATTTTTAGCGGGGCACTGCTTTGTTGCCTGGGCCAACTGGATGCTGGCCAGCGGCATTGGCATTGTGCTGGCCAACTTCATTCCCACCAGTTGGGGCCTGGGGTTTGCGGGCGTGCTGTGCCTGCTGGGCATTTTGTGCTCGCTGGCCACCAGCCGTCTGCGTGTTGCGGCCGGGCTGATCGCGGGAGTTGCTGCAGTGGCGGCTTACGGCATGCCGCTCAAGCTGAATATCGTGGTGGCCATTGCGGCGGCGGTACTTTTGTGCCTGTGGCTGGAAGGCAAAACGCCCACGGGCCGCGCAAAAGACAAACTCGCGGAGCGCACAGCATGAGCGAAACCGACAGCAGCACCTTGCTGACCATCGTCTGCCTGGCAGGCATAACGGTATTAACTCGCTGCTTTTTCTTTATCTCAAGCAAACCCTGGGCTTTGCCCGCTTGGGCCGCACGCGGCCTGCAGTACGCGCCGATTGCCGCACTATCTGCCGTGGTGATTCCCGAACTCGTCATGACCCAAGGCCAGCTAATCAGCACCTGGCAAGACGCGCGCTTGTTTGCCGCGGCAGCGGGCGCCGCTTGGTTTTTTTGGCGCAAAGGCGTGCTTGGGACGATCGTGGTGGGGATGGCGGTTTATTTGCCTTTACATATAGGCATGGGATGGTAGCCCCCACGCTTGCCCACTGCGTGTGGCCGCTGCCCCCCGAGGGGGCCGTCCCGCCTGCGGCCCGGCAAAGCCGGTTCCGCGGCCGGTGCTTGCATGGAAAAATTCCACGCGCCTCTCTC
>JANMWH010000050.1:0-6310 GCA_031393945.1 Polaromonas sp.
TCCTCAAGCGCGGCAATGCTGCGGCTCAGCGCGGGCTGCGTCAGGTGCAGTTTGACGGCTGCCTGGCTGAACGAGCCGGTGGCGGCCAGCTCAATCAAATGCCGGAGTTGAACCAGGGTCATGTTGGCTCCTATCTATTCATTAAAGTTATAAAAATCAATATAACAATGCATTAGACATTATAAAAACGCCTGACTACGATGCATCTGCCACCCATTTAACAACTACTTTAAAAGGCAGAGACATGACACAACCCATCCATCGCTACGCCGCTTTGCTAGGCGGTCTTTTGCTTGCAGGTGCCGCTTGCGCGCAAACTTACCCCACCAAGCCCGTCACATTGATGGTGCCTTACCCCGCAGGCGGTTTGTCTGACGTGATTGCCCGCACCGTGAACACCACGCTGGCTAAAAACTTCGGCCAGCCCGTGTTGGTTGAAAACTTGGGCGGTGCCAGCGGCGCGATTGGCGCGCAAAAAGTACTGAGTGCACCGTCTGATGGGCAAATGATTTTTCAAGGCTCGCCTAACGAATTGATTTTGGCGCCGCTGGCTATTTCGGCTGTCAAATACAAAAGCGAAGACTTCCGTTTAGTGCAAATGATTGCCACCGCGCAAATCGGTTTTGTCACGCGCAAAGATTTGCCCGTCAATACAGTGGATGAATTTTTGGACTACGCCCGCAAAGAAGCCAGTGGCGGGCGACCCATCACTTACGCCAGCGTGGGGCCCGGCACTTTCTACCATTTGCTGGGCGAGCAATTGTCTAAAGTGACCAACATACCGATGACGCATGTGCCCTACAAGGGTATTGCGCCAGCGCTGCAAGACGTGATGGGCAGCCAGGTTGACATCTTTCTGGCGCCGATGGGCAAGGCCAATATTGAGCTGCAAAAGCAGGGCAAGCTCAAAGTGCTGGCCATGCTGAACAGTGAGCGTGTAGAGGCATTTAAAGACTACCCGGCGATTAGCGAAAGCAAGTCTTTGAAGAACTTCACCTTCAATATCTGGACGGGGTACTTTGTGAAAAAAGACACGCCGGAGCCGATTGTTCAAGTGATCTACAAAGCCATCACCGACACGCTGTCTGACGCCACCGTGCGCGGCGGCCTGGAGGCCAACAGCCAAATGGTGGCCAAGCCGCTGTCGTTGCAGGCCATGGACAAGGCCTATGCGGATGGCACCGCGCAGTTCCGCGGCATTGCCAAAGCGATTAATTTTCAGCCGCAGTAAGGTAAGCCGAGCATGAGCTACATGGGTAATGCGCTGGTTAGTAAGGTGGGTGAATTTATTCAGCTGCGGCGGGACATTCATCGCCACCCCGAGCTGGCTTTTCAAGAACACCGCACTTCTGACCTGGTAGCGGCCAAATTAGAAGACTGGGGCTACACCGTGAACCGCGGCTTGGGCGGTACCGGTGTGGTGGGCGTGTTAAAGCGCGGGCGCAGCGTGCTGAGCTTGGGTATTCGCGCAGACATGGATGCGCTGCCAATTACTGAGGCCACCGGGCTCGACTGGGCCAGTAGCAAGCCGAGTTTGATGCACGCCTGCGGCCATGACGGGCACACCGCCATGCTGCTGGCGGCAGCTAAATCAATAGCCGCTGATGCAAACTTTGAAGGCACGCTGAACCTGATTTTTCAGCCTGCTGAAGAAGGCGGCGGCGGCGCGGTGCGCATGATGGACGATGGCTTGTTTAGCCAGCACCCGTGCGATGCCGTATTCGCCATGCACAACATGCCGGGCGTACCTGCAGGGCATTTTGTGTTTCGCGATGGCGCGGCCATGGCGTCTAGCGACTACGCCACCATTCGCATACACGGCACAGGCGGCCATGGCGCCATGCCGCATCGTGCGGCAGATCCGTTGGTAGCAAGCGCGTCAATCATCATGGCACTGCAAACCGTGGTGTCGCGCAATGTTGATCCGCTGCACACCGCCGTAGTCACCGTCGGCGCGCTGCACGCGGGCAACGCGAACAACGTGATACCGGCGATGGCAACGATGGAGATGAGCGTGCGTGCGCTAGATCCCGACGTGCGGCTGCTGCTTGAGCAGCGCATCAAGGCGCTTGTCAATGCGCAAGCGGAAAGTTTTGGCGTGCGGGCAGAAATTGATTGGCGCAAGGGCTACTGCGTGCTGGTCAACCATGCAAGTGAAACCGACTTCGCACGGCAGGTGGCGCTTGATTTGGTGGGGCCAGATCGCGTGATTTTGAACGGCCCGCAACTTACGGGCAGCGAAGACTTCGCCTTCATGTTGGAGAAAATCCCCGGTAGCTATTTGCTGATTGGCAACGGAGACGGTGACTCGGCAGGCGCGTGCATGGTGCACAACCCGGCTTATGACTTCAATGACGACAACATTGGCGTGGGTGCGGCTTATTGGGCGGCGTTGGTCAACGCGTTTTTTGCACGTAAAATCTAAATATTGAATTCGACTAGGAGTGCTTTGCGTTCATAAGGTCGACATGTGATCGGGAGAGACTGCCAGCGCCAATCGACAAGAATGGCATGTGGGCAGCGCCGAAGGAGCAACCGCCCCGGAAACTCTCAGGCAAAAGAACCGATTACCTGCAACTACTCTGAAGAGCTGCTGGCATCGTCTGCCAGCGCACCGAAGGAGCAAACGATGTGCCGTACAAGCGCATCGTGAATCTCTCAGGTCCAGAACAGAGGGGGCGCTTTGGTTATGCGGCTTGCATGGCAGAGCTCCACCCCCCGACGTTTTGAAAGCACCTGATTCATGAAAACCATAGCAGTCATTGGCGGCGGCATCACCGGCGTTACCACGGCTTACGCGCTTGCCAAGCGCGGCTTTACCGTCACTTTGTTCGAGCGCCATCGCTATGCGGCGATGGAAACATCGTTTGCCAATGGCGGGCAACTGTCAGCATCAAACGCTGAGGTGTGGACACATTGGTCAACCATCGTCAAAGGCCTGAAGTGGATGCTGAACCGCAACGCGCCGCTGCTGGTCAACCCGGCACCCACCTGGCACAAGTTGTCGTGGTTTGCTGAATTTATGGCCGCCATGCCGCACTACGAGCGCAACACGATTGAAACCGCACGCATGGCCGTGGCTGCGCGCCAGCATTTGTTTGCGTGGGCGCAAGAAGAAAGCATTGATTTCGATTTGAAGCAGCAAGGCATTTTGCATATTTACCGCGACAAAAAAGGCTTTGACCATGCGGGCCGTGTATCAGTCATGCTGGCCAAAGGCGGCTTGCCGCGCCGCGCTGTAACGCCTGAGGAAATGAAAGGCATTGAGCCCACCCTGGCAGGCAATTACTACGGCGGCTATTTCACTGAAAGCGATTCAACCGGCGACATTCACAAGTTCACCCACGGCTTGGCGCAGGCTGCCGAGCGTTTGGGTGTGCGCACTTTGTATGGCCAAGACGTCAAGTCAGTGCAAAGCGATGGCAAAAAAGCAATCGTGGTCACTGCATCACAAGATAACGCGGAAGGCGAAGTTCAGTCCTTCGACGGCATCGTGGTTTGTGCAGGCGTGGCCAGCCGCAACCTGGCTGCGCAACTGGGCGACCGAGTCAATATTTACCCAGTCAAAGGCTATTCGATCACCGTTAATTTAAATGACGAGCAAAGCCGGTTGGGCGCACCTAACGTGAGCTTACTGGACGATGAAACCAAGCTGGTCACCAGCCGCTTGGGGCTCAACCGCTTTCGGGTGGCGGGCACAGCCGAGTTCAACGGGGTGGACTACGACATTCGCGCAGACCGCATTCAGCCATTGATCAATTGGGTGGCGCAGTGTTTTCCACAAATCGACACGCGCTCTGTCGTGCCGTGGGCCGGCTTGCGCCCGATGATGCCCAATATGTTGCCGCGTGTTGGCGCAGGTCGTGCGGCCAATGTGTTTTACAACACGGGTCACGGGCATTTGGGTTGGACGCTGTCTGCGATTACGGCAGACATGGTGGGCGATGTGGTGTTGGCAGCAGCCAAGCCCATGCAAGTTCTGGGCGGTTTGCAGCCCGGTGCCGCTGCCGCTTAAGTAGCCGCTGTGGCCCTGCGCTTTAATTCAGCGCGGGGCTGCAATCTACAAATCAAACATGCGCTGCACCAGCCACCAGCTGGCCAGCAGCGCAACGATGACAGAGCCGCCAGTCAGCACGCCCACGCGGTAAAACGTGGTGGCGCGTAGCCAGAAGGCGATGGGCAAAAACACCGCCACAATCGCCAGCTGGCCCAGCTCAACGCCCACGTTAAAGCCAACCAGCGCCAATACCAGCGCGCCTTGCGGCAACCCCAAGTCGGCCAGCACAGATGCAAAGCCAAAGCCGTGAATCAACCCGAACACAAACGCCATCACCCAGCGGCGTTTGTCGACAGTGCCACGCAGGTTGTTAAGCGCAGCCAGCACGACTGACGCCGCAATGACCGATTCGACCACGCGCGACGGCAAGCTCACGACTCCCAGCGCCGCCAGACTCAGCGTGATGGAATGCGCAAGCGTAAACGCAGTGACCACCTTGAGCACCTCAACCACCGAGCCGCGCAATGTGGGCGCCGGGTCCCACTGCGCCAAGCCGCGCGGCGCAGGCTCCGACTGATTAGCGCGGCGCACCAGCACGGCGGGCAACAGCAGTGAGAGTAAAAACAAAATATGGTCGTAACCAATCCAGATGTGCCAGACACCGTCAACGATGTATTGGCTCAATGTTTGCCACCAGCCAGCGGGCACCAGCGACAGCGACTGGCTGGCGGATTCGGCGCTAAAAATCAGGGCCTGGGAGGAGGGCGCATCGCCTGCTTGGGTAGGCACCAGCCACTGCACCAAACCGCGGTGGGAAGGGTCCACATCAAAAAACAGGCTGTAAGTAACGCTGATATTTTTGGGCGCGCTTGACCCAGCAGCTGATGTTGGGCACTGTGCAGTCAGTGACAGTACGGCATAGGTACCGTCGCTGTGTTTTTCCAGTGACAGGGGCGCGGTGGCAGACCATGGGCAAGTTTGATTTTCAGAGCTGACCACCAACGCGCCGGTAGCCAGCTTGATGATGTCGGCTTCACGTTGCCGTGTTTCGCCCCAGGTCAGCTCGCCGTTGCCGTCCCGGTCAAGCTGCAGTACGTAGTCGAGGTCGCGCAGCGAGATGTCCCACGCTGCGTTAATGACTTGCCCCTTGGTCGCGGTGGCCGGGGTGGATGCAGCCAACGTCAGGTAGCTGTCGCTTGGCTTGTGAGCTTGCGCGGTGGTGTGCGCGGCGAGCGAAACAAGCACCAACAGCAGATAGATGAAGGTAGATTTCAACCGCATCATTTTTCAGCCCCTTGGCCAACGAGTTGCGTGGCCAGGTCGCTGATGTGCGGGTCTTCATAGCTGGACGCTCGCCACCAAGCCAGCGCAGGCCGGGCGGCTTCACCTTTGCCGGCGCTCATGGCGGCGCGCATCAGTATTTCAGCGTCGCGCGGTTCTTTTTGTGCGGTGTAGTTGGCGCTGGCCAAAGCCAAGGCCTTTTTTGCGTTGCGTTCAATGTCGAGCTCAAATCGCGCGGCTTCTTGCTCGTGCAGGCGGTCGCCGCGCTTGGCAGCGTCTTCAAACCGTTCACGCAATTGCGCAGCAAAATTGGCAGCGCGTGAGTCTTTGGTTGCTTGCGCAGCCAGCGCCAGGCGCAGCAGCAAAATATCAGAGCGCTCCCAGTCGGCCAGCAAAACCAACACTTCAGCTGGCCGTTTGCGCGCAAGTAAAAAGTCGGCATAACTGCCCAGTAAAAATTGGTCGGTAATGCCCAGCTTTAAGGCGCTTTTGTAGTAGCCCTCTGCCACGTCAAAGCGGTCAAGGCGCAGTGCCATTTCGGCCAGGCGCGTGTACTGCCACAGCAGCAGCTCAGGGGCGCTTTGCGGGTACTGCTTGACTGCGCTTGCAAGCTTGTCAAAGGCCGGTTGCAAGCCGCCGCCACTGCTGCCCTCAACATAGGCACTGCAGCCAATGGCTACCAACGCCTCAGCTATGGGTTTAAGTTTGGCGCATTCGGCTGCAGCTTCAGGGTATTTGGCCTGCACCATGTAAATGGCGCTGCGCCACAGCAGGGACTCGGTCGAGGTCGGATTGAGCTGGCTGGCGGTGGCCAGGCTGACAAGCGCTGCATCAAATTGGTGGGTAAATTGCTCAATCATGCCGCGCACCTGAAAGTACTCGGCGCCCAATGCGGGTGCAGCAGGAACGGCGCTTGCCAGCGGCTTTAAAGCGCCAGCGGCATAGCCCACATAACGTGGGTCTCCCTGAGCCATAGCCATGTCAAAGTAGCGCCTGCCGATTTCAACCCGCAGTGCTGCGTCATCGGGCCGG
>JANMWH010000085.1:0-3189 GCA_031393945.1 Polaromonas sp.
GCGGTCATGCAGAAAAATGGAGTTGAATCGACTCAGGGAAAATTTAGAATTCAGTTTTTAGAATTGAAACCTGGACGGCTCGGCAAAATTAAGCAGCCGTGGTGCCACGGTGTCCCAAGCCTGCGTGGTGTGCCAGGCGGCCTCGCCCACCCGGGTGATCAAGGTTGCGCGCATCACGGGCTCGTCGCCCACGATAGCGCTCAAACGCCCACCCATCTTCAGCAGGGCCAGCAGCTGCGGCGGCACAGAAGCCACAGAGCCGCTGAGCACAATCACATCAAACGGGCCGCCCAGCGCCAGCGCGCTTTCCGCGTTGCTGACAAGTGCAGCGCCGTCAGCGCAGCGCACTTCTGCGTTGTACACGCCTGCGTTATGCAAATTGCGCTGCGCGCTTCTGGCTAATGCTGCATCAATTTCAAGCGCTAGCACTTGCTGGGCGCGGTGGCTAAGCAGGGCTGCCATGTAGCCTGAGCCGGCACCAATTTCCAGCACTTTTTCATGCTTTTGTACAGCCAGGTCTTGCAAAATACGCGCCTCGACTTTGGGCGACAGCATGCATTGGCCTGGGTCGTTGTCAGCTTGGTTGGACAGCGGAATTTCCAGGTCAGCAAAGGCCAGCGCCTGGTGGCCAGCAGGCACAAAATCCTCTCGCTTGACCAGCGCCAACAAGCTGAGCACATGGGTATCCAGCACTTCCCAAGGGCGGATCTGCTGCTCGATCATATTAAAGCGGGCTTGTTCGTAGTTCATGCGAATTCTGGTTTAGAAAAGTTTAAAAAGTCGAAAAGGGAGGGCAAGAATTTGCTGTAGTGTGCTGGAGTATGGGTGCAACGAGTATTTATGCAGCTATTCACCGCTCGCCAAAGCAGGGGCGGCGGACGCTTTGGCGGCTAATCTACGTTTGAACCATTGAGCCAGATCGTCCATAAAGCAATAGGTAACGGGCACCACAACCAACGTCAGCAATGACGAGGTCAACACGCCGCCAATCACCGCCTGGCCCATAGGCGCGCGTTGCTCTGAGCCTTCAGTCAGGGCAAACGCCAGTGGGATCATGCCAAAAATCATGGCCAGTGTGGTCATCAAAATGGGGCGTAGCCGCACTTTGGCGGCCACAAGCAAAGCCTCGTTGCGGGCCATGCCGGGGACGTGGTGGCCTTGCGCGTCCAATGTGGGCTCGCGCATTCGAATGGCAAAGTCCACCAGCAAAATGGCGTTTTTAGTGACCAGGCCCATCAGCATGACGACGCCAATCACTGAAAACATCGACAGCGTTGAGCCGAACATCAGCAGCGCCAACAC
The DNA here is from genome assembly GCA_031393945.1 of Polaromonas sp. GTDB lineage: Bacteria > Pseudomonadota > Gammaproteobacteria > Burkholderiales > Burkholderiaceae_C > Polaromonas. The sequence continues at coordinate 1,303 of JANMWH010000085.1, forward strand.
CACGCCAATCAACGTCAGCGGCAAAGACGTCATGAGCGCCAGTGGCTGCAAAAAGCTCTTGAACTGACTGGCCAAAATCATGTAAATAAACAAAATGGCCAGCACCAGCGCGGATATAGCGTAGCCAAAAGATTCCGCCATGTTTTTGGTAGAGCCGCCAAACTTGTAGCTGTAGCCCGGTGGAAAGCTGATGGTGCCCAGCGCGGTTTTAATGTCGTTGGACACCTCACCAGCTGAACGGTTTTGCACGTTGCCATTAATCGCGACTTCGCGGGCCAGGTCGCGGCGATTGATCTGGTTTGGCCCGGTGGTTTCCTTAATGCTGGCCACTTGGCCAAGCCTGACGACGCGGGTTGATCCATCGGCGTTGGCGCCCATGGCAGCGCTGGTAAACGGCAGCCGCGCAAGGTCAGCCGGTGCGTTGCGGGCTTCAGGAGCCAGGCGAACATTAACGTCGTAAGTCTGGTCGTCAGGTGCGCGCCAGTTACCCACGGTTTGCCCGGCCACCAGCGTGCGCAAAGCATTGGCAATGCTTGAGACCGACAAACCCAAATCACTAGCGGCGTCAGTGCGTACGTCGATTTGAATTACCGGCTTGTCAGCTTTGATGCTGGAGTCCATGTCGACCAATCCAGGCGTGGTGCGAATGTTGTCTTGCACCACGCGGGTCAGTCGCTCAAGCTCTTTTAAGTCTGGCCCTTGCAATGAAAACTCCACCTGCTTGTTGCCGCCTACCGAGTCGGTCAGACCAACGTGGGTAACGGTTATGCCTTGCACTTGGGCAAGGCGTTGGCGCAGCACGCTAGACAAGTCGTCCACGCTGCGGGCTCGGGCTTTGCGGTCGACCAGACGCACATACACGTTGGCGTAAATTTTGCCTTGGGCGTTGCCGGTGTTGATGGTGGCCAGCGTGTAACGCACCTCAGGAAATTCACGCACGATGGTTTCGACCTGACGCGCCTTCGCTTCAGTGGCTTCGAGCGATGAGCCTACGGGTGTGTAAAAGGTCAGCGACGTTTCAGAAAAATCAGCCTTGGGCACAAACTCGGTACCCAGCAATGGCACCATAAAAATACTGCCCACAAAAATGGCCAAAGCAGCCAGCAGTGTTTTGATTTTGTGAACCAGCGCCCAGCGCAAAATAACCTGGTAGCCGTTGCTCAAAGACTCACTGGCGTGGTCAAACCAGCCCGTGACGCGGCCAATGGTTTTGTCATACAACGTCACCGGCGGGCCGCGCTTGCCGTCGGTGTTAATGGCCGGGTCATGCCAAATGCTCGACAACATTGGGTCGAGCGTGAAGCTCACAAACATCGAGATCAACACCGCCGCCACGATGGTGATGCCGAACTCATGAAAAAACTTGCCAATGATGCCGCCCATAAAACCAATCGGCAAAAACACCGCCACGATAGAAAACGTGGTGGCCAGTACCGCCAGGCCAATTTCGCGTGTGCCGTCCATCGACGCTTGGTAAGGCGCCTTGCCCATTTGTACGTGCCGCACAATGTTTTCGCGCACCACAATCGCGTCGTCAATCAACAGGCCCACACACAGCGACAGCGCCATTAGCGTGATCATGTTGATGGTAAAACCAAACAGGTTCATGAACAAAAACGTACCGATGATCGAGATCGGCAGCGTCAGGCCGGTAATCACGGTGGAGCGCCAAGAGTTCAAAAATAAAAACACAATCAGCACGGTGAGTAGCGCGCCTTCAATCAGCGTGCGGCGCACGTTTTCAACCCCGACCCGAATCGGGCGTGAGCCGTCTGTGACCAGCTCCAGCTTCAAGCCGGGCGGCAACGTGGGCGTGATGTCCACAATCGCTTTGTTCAAACTGTCGACCACCGCAATCGTGTTTTCAGCTTGCGCTTTTTGCACCGA
>JANMWH010000113.1:0-13924 GCA_031393945.1 Polaromonas sp.
CTTGGTTCCCCACCTGACCCGTTTGGCCGCTTCACCATGCGGGAAGGCTCGTCACCACTGATTGTAAATGACGCGCCGACACAGCCACTTAGAATTAGAAAATGTCCTACTTAGTTCTTGCCCGCAAATATCGCCCGAAAAACTTCCTGGAGATGGTGGGGCAGGCGCACGTAGTGCAGGCACTCAGCAACGCGCTGACCACCCAGCGGCTGCATCACGCCTACTTGTTTACGGGCACCCGGGGCGGGGGTAAAACGACTATTTCGCGTATTTTGGCCAAGTCGCTGAACTGTATTGGCGCAGACGGGCAGGGCGGCATTACCGCTACGCCTTGCGGGGTGTGCCAGGCTTGCACCGACATTGATTCAGGCCGTTTTGTGGACTACACCGAGCTGGACGCAGCGTCTAACCGCGGGGTTGACGAAATCGCCCAGCTGCTGGAACAAGCGGTATACAAACCCGTCATTGGGCGCTTCAAAGTGTTCATGATTGACGAGGTGCACATGCTGACGAACACGGCGTTTAACGCCATGCTCAAAACACTAGAAGAGCCGCCTGAATATTTAAAATTTGTACTGGCCACGACCGACCCGCAAAAAGTGCCCGCCACGGTTCTGTCGCGTTGCCTGCAGTTCAATTTACGGCCCATGGCGCCTGAAACCATTTTGGAACACTTGGGCACCGTGCTGGGCGTTGAGGCAGTGCCTTCAGAGCCGCAAGCGCTGCGCCTGCTGGCGCGCGCCGCGCGCGGCTCCATGCGCGATGCGCTGTCGCTCACCGACCAAGCCATTGCCTTTGGGTCTGGCGCCTTGAATGAAGACAGCGTGCGCCTGATGCTGGGCAGCGTCGACCGCAGCTACGTGTTCAAGTTGCTTGCTGCGCTGGCCAGTGGCGACGGTAAAACAGTGGTCGACACCGCCGAAGCGCTGCGCATCAATGGCTTGAGCGCAGCATCGACGTTAGAAGAAATGACGACCGTGCTACAGCGCATGGCCGTGTTGCAGGCCGTGCCTAGCATGATGAGCCAAGCGCTGGCTACCACCGACGGCGATACCGACCCCGAAGCTACGCAAACCGCGCAGCTGGCGCAAACCATGGCGGCAGACGAGACGCAGCTGCTGTATTCCATCTGCCTGCATGGCCGCAGCGAGCTGGGCCTGGCGCCCGACGACTATGCGGCCCTAACGATGGTGCTGCTGCGGTTGCTGGCGTTCAAACCTGCCGCTGCTGCAGGTGCATCGGTGGTGCCTTTTAAAGCGGGGGCTGCCGCAGAGCCCGAAAAAAAGCCGCTGCATGAACCGCAAGCTGCGACCGGGCTGCAAGCTGCGCCTGAACCTCAACTGAAACCGGCGGTAGTACCGCTGGCCGAGCCAAATGCAGCGGCCCCAGCAGAACCGCTTGCTGCACCATTGGCTGCAGCGCCTGTTGAGGCCATTATTCTAACTATTTCAGATACAAAAGAGCCTGTAGCCCAATTAATACAGGCGCAAGCAGCTCCTGAAATAATAGCAAATTTACCATCATCTGGCGCCGCACCTGATGCTGATCTGGGTGACTTGTGGGCCAGCGTGGTGGCAGAACTCGTCGCGCAAGACTTGATTAAGACCATGGTTCGCGAACTCGCGCTCCAGTCGCAGCTGCAGCATCAAGCGGGGCATTCTGCACAGCCAGCCGACGGCGCTGCTGCAATGGTGTGGACGCTGCGAATCGAAAGCGAATCGCTGAACAACCCGGCCGCGCTAGACAAGCTGCAAACCGCTATCAATTCGCAGCGCGCTGATTTGCCGCCGGTCATGTTGGTGCTTGAAATGGGCGCCGTTGTCGACACGCCCGTGCGCCGCAACACAGCAGCCGCTCTTGAGCGCCAGAGGCAAGCCCAAGCGCTGATTGAAGGGGACTGCCTGGTGCAAGAGCTGGTTCAGAAGTGGGGCGCCACACTGGTGCCCGGCAGCATCAAAACTACGCTACACCCCGCTTCACCTCGCTAAGACCAGCTTGCAGCCGATATGATGTCGCATCGCTTTGGCACCATTATTTAAAGGAAAAAACTGATGTTCAACAAAGGGCAACTTGCCGGTCTGATGAGGCAGGCGCAAGCCATGCAAGACAACATGAAAAAAGCCCAGGACGAGCTGGCTTTTATTGAAGTGACGGCCGAATCAGGCTCAGGCCTGGTCAAAGTCACCATGACCTGCAAGCACGAGGTAAAGCGGGTAGAAATTGCGCCCAGCTTGCTGCTTGAGGACAAAGACATGATTGAAGACCTGGTCGCAGCCGCATTCAACGCCGCCGTGCGCAAGGCAGAAGAAGTCAGCGGCGAGAAGATGGGCAAGATCACCGCCGGCATGCCAGGCCTTCCCGGTGGGATGAAAATGCCCTTTTAAAACTGTGAGCCCCCACGTTCGCTCACTGCGTGTAGCTCTCTGCCCCCCGAGGGGGCCGCTGCGCCTGCGGTCTGGCAAAGCCAGTCCCGCGGCCCCTGCTTGCAGGGAAGGTTCATTGCTGTACTTCCGGATCGCAATCTATGGCTGACTCAAATGCATTAGAAGGCCTAACCCAAGCCCTGCGCAAGCTGCCCGGCGTGGGCGCAAAATCTGCTGCGCGCATGGCGTTTCATTTGCTGCAACACGACAAAAGCGCCGCCCTGCAAATAGCCAAAGCACTCGAAAACGCTGTCGCCAACATCAAGCATTGCAGCCTGTGCAACACCTTGACGGAATTGGACGTTTGCAGCACTTGCGCCAGCGCCCAGCGGGACCGCAGCAAACTCTGCGTGGTAGAAACGCCCGCCGACCAAGCCGCACTCGAGCGAACGTTGGCCTATAAGGGCTTGTACTTTGTATTGATGGGCAAGCTCAGCCCACTCGACGGCATTGGGCCGCACGACATCGGCTTGCAAAAGCTCTTTGACCGGGTTGTGCCCAAAGACGCAAACGGCCAGAACGTAGCCGCGTCCGAGCGTGAAGTTCAAGAAGTTATTTTGGCGACCAACTTCACGGCTGAAGGCGAGGCAACGGCGCATGTAATTGCCCAGGCCTTGAAGGCACGCGGCGTTCAGGTTACCCGCTTGGCGCGCGGCGTGCCTGTGGGCAGTGAGCTGGAGTACGTCGACTTGGGCACGATTGCGCACGCCCTGGTGGACAGACGCTAGAAAAATCGGGGCGTTTTTTGCTACACTATCAGTAGCTGCTCGCGCCCGTATTGATTGGGCTACAGCACTAAAATAATTGAATTAATTGCCTTGAGCAGGCTTTTTTCTGCTCTGCGCCTTCAAAGGATTACCCCATGACTTACGCCCGCTTTACCGTTGCTTACTGGTGCATTTTGGTCGCTGCCGTTTTGCCAATTGTGTGTACGGCTATTGCCAAGTACGGCATGTTTACCGTCAACCGCAAAGACGGCGGCTACGACAACAACAACCCACGCGCCTGGCTGGCCAAACAACAAGACTGGCGCGCCCGAGCCAATGCGGCTCAGGCCAACACGTTTGAGGCATTGCCACTGTTTTTTGCGGCAGTCATCATTGCGCATTTGCTGCAGGCGGGGCAAACCAAGCTTGATATTTTGGCGTTTACTTTTGTTTTGCTGCGCTTAGCCTACATCGTGGTGTACGTGGCAGACATGGCCAGCACGCGTAGCGTAATCTGGTTTTTGGCGCTGCTGACCAACGTGGCGATTTTGTTTGCTGGCTACCGTTGATCAGCCAAGCAGTTGAGTAGTTGAGTAGTTGAGTAGATGAGCAACTTGTCAGTGTAGCAATTGGCTAGTCGCCTTTCTGCCTAGCCCTCGCGGGCAGGCCTTGGCGTCGTTGGGGTAAGTACCCGCGCGGGATGTCCCCGATGCGGGTTTTTTTTCGTCTGGATAAGCTCAAGGGCATACAAAAGTATTCAGACAAAAGCCTTAACTCACCGTGATTGACGCCAGCCCGTTGCCCCGCCGCCGTTTTGTTTCAGCAATAGCCCTTGCTGCGGCCAGCGTTGCTGCGCCCACACTGCGGGCGCAGAGCAAAGCTGAAAAGCCGCGGATCACGCTGGCATTAGACGGCAAGACCACTTTTTACCATTTGCCGCTGACGATCGCCGAGCAATTGGGCTACTTCAAGGCTGAAGGGGTGGATGTTGAGTTTGTCGACCTTCCCTCAAGCCTTCGCGCTCATCAGGCAGTAGCCAGCGGTGCAGCTGATATTTGCGCAGGCGCTTTTGAATGCACGCTGCAATTGCAAGCTAAAGGCCAGTTTTTGCGGTCATTTGTGCTGCACGGTAGGGCGCCGCAGTGCGCTTTTGGGTTGTCGACCAAAGCGCTGTCCGCACCCAGCACCATCGCCGATTTACGGGGTAAAAAAATTGGCGTTCCAGCCTTGGGTAGCTCCAGCCACCTGCTGGTCAGCACAGTGCTGTCCAAAGCCGGCATCACGCCGCTGGAGGTCGCCTATGTGGCGGTAGGCGGGGGCGCAGCGGCGCTGAATGCCCTGCGCACTTGGCAGATTGACGCGGTCAGCCACACCGACCCGGTCATGACCATGCTGGAGCTCAGAAGCGAGGTGAAAACCATCAGCGACGCCCGCACGCTTAAAGGTGCGCAGGCCGTGTTTGGCGGCACCATGCCTGCGGCCTGCTTGTACGCGCCGATTGAGTTTGTGCAGCAGAACCCCAAAACTTGTCAGGCCTTGACGAACGCAGTGGTTCACGGTTTGAAGTGGCTGCAAACAGCGGGGCCCAGCGACATCATTAAAGCCGTGCCGGAAAGTTACCTGCTTGGCGACCGCGGCTTGTACCTGGCCGCCTTCAACAAGCTGCGCGAGTCCATTTGCCCCGACGGCATGATGCCCGAAGATGGGCCCAGAACGGCGCTGCGCGCAATGACTGGCTTCGATGCTTCAATCGAGATCAAAAAAATAGACCTGCCAAAAAGCTTCACCAATGACATGGCCAGGCGTGCCAAAGAACGCTTTAAAGCTTGATCAGTCTGCCAGGTCGACCGTGCTAGCGCCGCCCGCTGTCAGCTTCATCGCTTGCTTGAGCTGGCGGCGACTTTCGTGCCACGCTTAACGCTGCTCTTAGCGTAAGCCACCACCACTCGCTTGGCCGACGCATTGACCGACTTGCGGCTGCTGGTTTTGGCAGATGCAGTCCGTGTGCCGCTCTTTTTATTGCCCGCGCTGGCTGTGATGGGTAAATACACCACCACTTGCTGGCCCTTTTTAAAAGCGCTGCCGGCGCTGGCTTTGTTCCACTGTGCAACGCTGCTGGCGCTTAAGGCGTAGCGCTTGGCCAAACCAGCGACGGTTTCACCTTTGCGCGCTTTGACCGTTGTGCGGCGAGTAACGATTTCTGGGGCGAGCGACATCTGGGCGTTATCGGCCACGCTGCTGCTCACATCTGCCTGTATGCCGCTGGGCCGCGTCACTAGCAGCGTCGAGCCGCCCTTGATCAGCATGCGCGGCGGTATGTTGTTGGCTGCTCGCAAGTCGGCTTCGGTCATGCTGACCCGGCGCGCCGCATCAGCCACCGACACCGTTGACGGGGCAGTCCACGCGGTCCAGCTCGCAAACTGGCCTTTGTTGTGCGCGTCAAAGTTGCGCTGAAAAACAACCGCATTGTCCCAAGGCAGCAACAATTCGGGCGTGCCCGAGGCAATGATGACCGGCCGGTGCGCTGATGGGTTTAGCGCTTTGAAGTCGTCAATTTTGACGTCGGCCAGCTTGGCGGCCAGCGCCACATCAATGTCGCGGGCCAGCTTGACCCGCTGAAAGTACGGGTGATTGCCGATCACCGGCAACTCGGCGCGAAAGCCTTGCGGGTTGGCCACAATGTTTTTAACGGCTTGCAACTTGGGCACGTACAACCGCGTTTCGGCGGGCATGTTCAGGTCGAGGTAGCCAGTGCCCAAGCCGGCTTTTTTATTGCGCTCAATAGCCCGGCCTACGCTGCCTTCGCCCCAGTTGTAGGCGGCCAGTGCCAGGTGCCAGTCGCCAAACATGCCGTGAAGCTTTTGCAAGTAGTCAAGCGCCGCCCGTGTAGACGCCAGCACGTCGCGGCGGTCATCCCGAAAAGCGTTTTGTTTTAAGTCAAAGTATTTGCCCGTGGCCGGCATGAACTGCCACATGCCTGCCGCTTTGGCACTGGAAACGGCCTGTGGGTTGAACGCGCTTTCAATAAACGGAAGCAGCGCCAGTTCGGTCGGCATTTTTCGGCGCTCAAGTTCTTCAACGATGTGAAACAGGTATTTGCTGGACCGCCCAGTCATTCGCAAAATGTAGTCGGGCCGACTGGTGTACCACTGCTCGCGGTCCGCCACCAGTGGGTCTTGCAAGTCAGGCATGCCGTAGCCGCGCCGAATGCGGTCCCATAGCTCTTTGGGCGGCTCGCTAAGGTCGGGCTTTAGGCCGACAGTTTTAGATGGCTCACCGAGCATGATCGAAGCTGCTGCTGCGTCTGCGGGTGTTGTACTGGTTGTAGCTGAATCAGTGATTGGCGTGGCGGCTTGAACTGCGGCTTTCGGCGTTTGGCTGGCTGTGCTGGCCGGTTGCAGCGCAGTTGTGCTGCAACCCGCAAGCAAGGCCGCAGTAAAAAGTATGGATGCTGCAACTAAACGATGGATGAATGGATGGCGAAGATAGGCAGGCGATAAAGGCGATAGAGGCAATACAGGCTTAGATTGAAGGGTCATTTGAAGTCGTTTTTAAGTTGCCGGATGGCGGCAAATACTGACGTGTCGTCATGGGCTGCCGCGTCAAAGCGCTTGGCAGAAGAAACCAGAGCACACTGGCGAGTGCGCAAAAACGGGTTGATCAACAACTCTTGCGCGATGGACGTCGGCAAGGTGGGCTGGCTGCGTTCACGCAGGTCGATGCAACGCGCCTGGTAGGCTGCCAAGTCTGCATTCGCTGGATCTACCGCCACGGCAAAGCGCAAATTGCTCAGCGTGTACTCGTGCGTGCAGCAAACCACAGTGTTGCCCGGCAACGCGGCAAGTTTGTCGAGCGAAGCCAGCATTTGAGCAGGGGTGCCCTCAAACAACCTACCGCAGCCGCCAGAAAATAATGTGTCTCCGCAGAAAAGCAGCGGCTTGCCATTCATGTCGGGTGTGTAAAAAGCAATATGCCCTGCGGTGTGGCCGGGTACATCAATCACGGTGAATTCAAGCTGCAATGCTTTAACTTTATCGCCGCCGGCCAATGGCAAAAAGGGTTTGGGAATACGCTCAGTAGCCGGACCATAAACCACGGCTCCGCACGCTTCGCGCAAGGCAGCCACCCCGCCTGTGTGGTCGGCATGGTGGTGCGTGACTAAAATCTGCTTGAGCTGCAAATTGTGTTCGCGCAGTACGTGCAACACCGCATCAGCATCGCCTGGGTCCACCACCAATGCATTGCTACCCTCGTGCAGCAGCCACAGGTAGTTGTCAGTAAAGGCAGGAATGGCGATTAATTTATACATGCATGGGTATCAATGGAATCAGGATGGACGCTGAAATTATAGGTTTTACTGATTGGCTGCAAACCCCACCCGGCAGATATTTGCTGGAGTGGGAACAGACGCAGTTTGACCAATCGGTAAGCGATGTCTTTGGCTACCACGCGTTGCAACTTGGCTTTACCGAGCTTGACGCGCTGCGTGCCAATCGCATGCCGCACCGGTGGCTTGCGGCAGCCGATGTGCTCGCCGACGACTTGCCATTGACCCCATTGGCTGACGCAAGTTCCCCGATGCGTGCGGCGCTGGTTACCGATGCGGGTGCGCTGCCGTTCCCGGCTGCCAGTCTTGACTTGGTCGTGCTGCCGCACACGCTTGAGTTGAGCGACGACGCACACGCCACGCTGCGCGAGGTAGAGCGCGTGTTGGTGCCCGAAGGCCGCCTGGTGATCAGCGGTTTAAACCCGGCCAGCCTGTGGGGCATGCGGCAAAGGCGGGCGCACTTTTACCAACGCTTTGGCCGGGGTGATTTGTTTTTGCCAGAGGCAGGCGACTTCATTGGTTATTGGCGCCTGCGTGACTGGTTGCGCCTGCTGAGCTTTGAAGTCGAATCTGCACGCTTTGGCTGCTACCGACCGGCCCTGGAAACTTCGCAGTGGTTGGCCCGGTTTGAATGGATGGACAAGGCCGGCAAGCGCTGGTGGCCGATTTTTGGCGCCGTGTATTTTTTAGTGGCCGTCAAGCGCGTGCGCGGCATGCGGCTGCTTGAACCCGCCTGGAAGCCGCGCAAGGCAGTGGCCAGTGCACCGGCAGTGGTGGCCAACAAAGAACCCAACCTTCATTTATTTAACGTTACACCGAACCCGCTCTCTGATAAAAACCCATGAACGATCCGCAACCGATTTCTTCGCAAACTTCCGCCCAGCCCGTCATCATCTACACCGACGGGGCCTGCAAAGGAAACCCCGGCCCCGGCGGATGGGGCGCACTGCTTAGCCAAGGCGGCACCGAGAAAGAAATTTTTGGCGGCGAGCTGGGCACCACCAACAACCGCATGGAGTTGTCGGCAGTTATTGAAGCACTGGCAGCCCTCAAGCGGCCGTGCCGCGTCACGCTTTACCTCGACAGCGAGTACGTTCGCAAAGGCATCACTGAATGGATCCACGGCTGGAAGGCGCGCGGCTGGAAAACAGCCGCCAAAGCGCCGGTCAAAAACGTTGACTTGTGGCAAAAACTGGACGCGCTGGTAGCCACCAGTGGCCACACCATCGACTGGCGCTGGGTTAAAGGACACGCCGGTGACCCCGGCAACGAACGCGCTGATGGCTTGGCCAATAAAGGCGTTGAACGAGCACTTGGCCGCATTTAGCTCGTACGTGGCGGCACGCGTGCGACCCGAGCGCCACTTGGTTTGTAAACACGTCGTAAAGCTCGCGGCCAGCGTGTGAAAACTGAAGCTTGACTGTAGGCAAGGCATAGTCGCAACTGCTACATTCGAAGAAGTATCAACTTGTAGCAACTCAGTAGTCTCATGGCATCCAAAGCAATTTATTCGTTAGTCGCTGTTGTGGGAATTGCGGGTGCGTCAGGCGCTGCATGGTGGTTGCAGCAACCCAAATCAAACGCAGTAGCAGACGGAGCAGTGTCCGCTGCGCCCAAAGGCGCGGCAAGCGGCACGCCTGGCCCACCGGGCGCGCCAGGTAGCGCCCCTGGCGGTGGCCGACCACCGTCAGTTGAAGTCGCCAAGGTAGATGTCACCAAACTCACTGACGAAACCCAGGCAGTGGGTAGCCTGCGCTCCAGGCGGGGCGTAGTGGTGCGGCCAGAGGTAGCCGGGCGCATTACCCAGCTTAACTTTACCGATGGCCAACGCGTGAAGGCAGGTCAGGTGCTGGTGCAGTTTGACGATCAGCTGCCGCAAGCGCAAGTTCAGCAGGCGCTGGCTGAATTGTCAATTGCGCAAGCCAATCAAAAACGCAATCAAGACCTCGTAGCGCAGAACTTCATTAGTCAACGTTCGCTCGACGAAAGTGCGGCCAACCTGCAAGTAGCGCAGGCCAAGTTGTCGTTGGCACGCGCCACGGCTGCGCGGCTGAAAATTGTGTCTCCGTTTGACGGTGTGGCCGGTATTCGGCTGGTGAACGTGGGTGACTATTTAAAAGACGGCGCAGACATCGTCAATATCGAAGACATGGACGCGATTTTTGTTGACTATCGCTTGCCCGAACGCTTTCAGGCAAAAGTCAAACGCGGGCAAACAGCGCAACTTGACTTTGACTCGTTGCCGGGCCGTAAATTTGCAGCACAAATTCAGGCCGTTGACCCGTTGATTGACGCCAACGGGCGCTCGGTGGGCGTGCGGGCCTGCATTGACAACCGTCAAGCGCAACTCAAACCCGGCATGTTCGCCCGCGTGAACACCGTGTTTGGCGTCAAAAACGAAGCCCGTGTTGTGCCGGAAGAAGCCATTGTTCCGCAGGGCGGGAAGCAGTTTGTTATCAAGCTGATCAAGTCTGCCGATGGCAAGTCGCAGACCACGTTGCGCTCTGAAGTCAAAGTGGGGTTGCGCACACCGGGCAAGGTGGAAATTCTGGACGGCGTGGACATCGGCGACACGGTGGTGACGGCGGGTCAGCAGCGTTTGCAAAAAGACGGCACGGTTGTTAATGTGGTCGATATGAGCAGCGCGAGGCCGGGCGGGCTTGGGGTGGCTGGTGCCCCCGGAACAACGCCGCCCGCTGGTGCCGCATCTTCAGCATCGGCTGCTGCATCGGCTCCCGCACCTGGAGCATCGGCGCCAATGTCAACTGCAGTGGTTGCCGCCGCTGCAGCTCCCTCTGCTGGTTCAGCCAAAAATGCAACTGATGTGAAGAAGCCAGACGTTGATGTGAAGAAAGGCGATAAGGGTAGCAAAAACGCCAAGCTGGCCGGCCCGAATCCGTGTTTGATGAACACTGCAGGCGCCGATGGTGCGGGCAAAGGCGGCAAGGGCGGTGCGGTTGGTAAAGGCGGTAAAGGCTGTAAAGAGGGTGTTTCAGATGCCCCTGGTAGCGCTGCAAAAGGGCGCCCGCCCGGCAAATAAAGCGCCGCATTTCGCTCGCAACTCTTTTAACCCATTCGCTTAACAACTGCAATCCATGCAACTTGCTGAACTCTCCATTCGTCGACCGGTGCTTGCCACTGTGCTGTCGCTGCTGATTGTGCTAATCGGTGCGGTCAGCTTTGACCGCCTCACCGTGCGCGAGTACCCCAAGATTGACGAGCCAGTCGTCACGGTCAGTGTGCGCTATGCAGGCGCGTCTGCTGAGGTCATTGAATCGCAAGTCACCAAACCGCTTGAAGACTCCATTGCCGGCATCGATGGGGTAGATGTGATTACCTCCATCAGCCGCGCAGAACAAGGGCAGATAACGGTGAAGTTTCGGCTTGAAAAAGACGCCGACTCCGCTGCAGCTGAAGTACGAGACCGCACCTCACGCGTGCGCAACCGGTTGCCGCAAGCCATTGAAGAGCCGGTTATTTCCAAAGTCGAGGCTGATGCGTTCCCGGTAATTTTCATGGCTTTCAGCAGCGACAGCTTGTCGCAACTGCAAATCAACGATTTGATTAACCGCGTGGCCAAGTCGCGCCTGCAAACCGTCACTGGCGTGGCTGATGTGCGTATTTTTGGCGAGCGCAAATACGCCATGCGCGTGTGGCTAGACACCGACAAGCTGGCGTCTTATCGCCTGACAACCCAAGACGTAGAAGACGCGATACGCCGCAGCAACCTTGAGCTGCCCGCCGGGCGCATTGAATCGCAGCAGCGCGAGTTCAGCGTAACGTCGCAAACTGACCTGGTTCGGCCTGCGCAATTTGGCGACATTGTGGTCAAAACCGTGAACGGTTTTTCAGTCAAGGTGCGCGACGTTGCCCGAGTGCAAGAAGCCGCCGCCGAAGAGCGTACTGCCGTGCGCTTGAATGGTCGCTCGGCTGTTGCAGTAGGCGTCATTCGCCAGGCTACAGCCAACCCGCTTGATTTGTCTAAAGGTGTGCGTGATGCCATTCCGCAGCTAAAAGCCGACTTGCCGCCCGGCATGAATATTGACATCGCCAACGACAACTCGGTGTTCATTGATCGCTCGGTTAAAAACGTTTATAAAACCATTGTTGAAGCGGTGATTTTGGTGGCGCTGGTTATCTTTGTGTTTTTGCGCACGTTTCGCGCGTCGCTGATTCCGATTATTACCATTCCCGTCAGTTTGATTGGTACGTTTGCGCTGATGGCGCTGGCGGGCTTTTCCATCAACACGCTGACGCTGCTGGCGCTGGTGCTGGCCATTGGCCTGGTGGTGGACGACGCTATTGTGATGCTGGAAAATATTTTCAGGCACATTGAAGAAGGCATGGACCCTTTTTCATCCAGCATTAAGGGGGCGCGCGAAATCGGTTTTGCAGTGATTGCCATGACCGCCACGCTGGTTGCGGTGTACGCGCCGCTGGCGTTTACGCCTGGCCGCACGGGCCGCCTGTTTGTCGAGTTTGCGCTAGCGCTGGCCGGCGCGGTGGTGGTGTCTGGCCTGGTGGCCCTGACCCTGACGCCCATGATGTGCGCGCAATTGCTCAAGCACAACCCCAAGCCCAATTGGTTTGACCGCACGATGGAGCGGCTGCTGACCCGCCTGTCTGACCACTACGGCTCGGCGCTGCGCTGGGTGGTGACGGCGCGTGCCCCGCTCAGGGGTGCAAAGCCGGGCGTTTTGCAGCACGTCAAACGTGCGGTGTTTCAAGCGCGCTGGTTGGTGGTGGGTGTGATGCTGGCCAGTGCCGTGGCGCTGGTATTGGTGTTTCCCACCATGAAGCAAGAGCTGTCGCCGCTAGAAGACCGAGGCGTGATTTTGGCGAACATCACTGCGCCCGACGGCGCAACGCTGGACTACACCAATCGTTATGCGCAAGCGGTCGAACGCATAGGCCAGCCGTTCAAAGAATTTGACCGGGTGTTTGCCAACGTTGGCAACCCTACTGTGGCGCAGGCCAGCGTGGTGTTTCGCACGGTCGATTGGGAAGAACGCCAACGCACCACCCTTGAAATGGCGCGCGAGCTGCAACCCAAACTGGGCAGCTTGCCAGGCGCTACCGTGTTCACCATCACGCCGCCGTCGCTGGGGCAGGGCTTTCGTGAGCGGCCCATCAATTTCGTGATTCAAACGTCTGAAAGTTACCAAAATTTAAACGCCGTGTCGCGCCAGATGATGGAAGAAATCGCCAAAAACCCCGGCATAGTTTCGCCCGACGTTGACCTGCGGCTGAACAAGCCCGAGCTGCGCATTGAAGTCGTGCGCGACAAAGCCGCCGACCTGGGCGTGAGTGTAGAAGTCGTGGCTAAGGCAATCGAAACCGTACTCGGTGGCCGCAACGTGACGCGCTACAAACGCGACGCTGAACAGTACGACGTGATTGTGCAAACCGAAGCGCGCGGCCGCACCACACCTGAAGACATTGAACGAATTTATGTGCGTGGCCGAAACGACACCATGATTCCGTTGTCAAGCCTGGTCAAGGTGCGCGAAAGCGTGTCGCCGCGCGAGCTGAACCACTTTGGCCAGCGCCGGTCAGTGTCAATTACCGCCAGCCTGGCGCCTGACTATTCGCTGGGCGAAGCGCTCAAGTTCATGGACGCCACCGCAGCCAAGGTGCTTAAAACCGGTTACAGCACCGACTTGAATGGCACGTCACGCGAGTTTAAAAACTCTAAAGGCGCGTTGGCTATTGTTTTTGTATTGGCGCTGGTGTTTATCTTTTTGGTGCTGGCCGCACAGTTTGAGAGTTTTATCGATCCGCTGGTCATCATGCTGTCGGTGCCGCTGTCGATGATTGGCGCGCTGCTGGCGCTGAAGTGGTCGGGCGGCTCGATCAATGTTTATTCGCAAATTGGACTCATCACGCTGGTCGGGCTGATCACCAAGCACGGCATTTTGATTGTGGAGTTCACCAATCAGCTGCGGGCGCAAGGCATGGAAATGACCGAGGCACTTATCAAAGCGTCGAGTCAGCGCTTGCGGCCAATTTTGATGACGACCGGCGCTATGGTGGTGGGCGCAGTGCCGCTGGCACTGGCAACGGGTGCAGGCGCTGAAAGCCGCACGCAAATTGGCTGGGTGATTGTGGGCGGCATGTCGGTGGGTACGCTGCTGACGATTTTTGTGGTGCCGACGATGTACAGCTTGTTTGCGCGGCGTGCGGTGCCGGGTGCCAATACGCAGGCTGAAAGAGATCAGCCGGCCATTGCAGTGCCGCATGCGGAATACGTTGCCAAGTAAGTTGAGCCAGCCAGCTTACGCTATATATTTAATAGCTGCTACCGCCCGTATTTATTGCGCTGGAGCTCTTTTTTATGCCTAAAAAGGGCTCTAAATGTGCTGATTCGGTCAAACAAGGTCAGGCCGCTTAAAAGGCTTTGCCAAGCTTTGCAAATCAGCCAACGTATTCGCATTAAAAAAAGCGTTCGGGTCGTCGCCCGGCTGGTC